>JALELN010000025.1 GCA_022771765.1 Lachnospiraceae bacterium
AGGTTAGTCGTTTGGTCGTTCGATGAACGAAGTGAATCGAACTTCCTTAAGGTTTATGGATCTGTGTGAAGTTTTGAAGGTACAATACTTTCTAAAGTAATCCTCGATAGCTCAATGGTAGAGCACTCGGCTGTTAACCGAGTTGTTGTAGGTTCGAGCCCTACTCGGGGAGTTTTTTATGTTTTATAAGTATAATTAATAAGAAGGCCCCATGGTCAAGCGGTTAAGACATCGCCCTTTCACGGCGGTAACACGGGTTCGATTCCCGTTGGGGTCATTGGTTTTAAACCTAATAAATATGGCGACTTAGCCAAGTGGTAAGGCGTGGGACTGCAACTCCCTGATCATCGGTTCAAATCCGTTAGTCGCCTCTGAAAAGAGAATGATTTCTGTTAGGGATCATTCTCTTTTTTGATGCAAATAAGAAATAATGATGATATAATAGCTGTAACCGGAGATTTTTCAACAGGAAAATAAAAAAGTACGGAGAAAAGGTTGCAAATCAATCAAACAAACCGGAAATAGAGGAAGTATATGCAGTTATCATGGATCACAGCTCCCCTGATCGGAGGGCTGATCGGACTTATTACAAATTCACTGGCAATTAAGATGTTGTTTTGTCCGCATCGTGCCGTATATATTGGAAAATTTCATATTCCTTTTACACCGGGTCTAATTCCAAAAGAGAAGGAACGTATTGCCAGTGCAATTGGTGAAGTAATTTCAAAATATTTGCTTGATGATGCGACCATTAAGAAAGCCATCTGTGATCCTAAGATTAAAGAAAAAATAGCTGCTCATATTCATAATCTGATTGGTCGGATGAAACAGGTGACAATTTCTTTGGAAGTGTTTTTAGATCAGAAAGGATTGTCAGATTCACTGAATGTCATGGAAGCAAAAGTTCGAGGTTCTGTGGGTGATTATGTGACAAATGCAGTGACAGATAGTGATTTCATTGATGAACTTATTGAAAGTGCACTTTTATCAATTCAGAATGAAATGAATCCATTGGTGGCAAAAATTGCGAAAAACCCGTTAGCGTCGGCAAAACCGCAAATAATTGCTAATACAAAAGAGATATTGCGCGAGCGTGGCCCGCAGATGATTGGTCATTATATTGATCAGAAATATATGGAAATTTGTGATTATAAAATCTGTGATCTTGCAGCATTTGCGGAAAAACATGAGAATGAGGCGATTAACTATTTGTGGGAAAAGTATGTGTATTTTATTGAAAAGAAATCGGCAGCACTCTTAAAGAATCTGGATCTTCAGCGAATTGTGGAGGAGCGTATTAACGGATATGATGTAGCACAGTTGGAAAAGATTATTTTATCAATTTCAAAGAAGGAATTGAATGCGCTCGTATGGCTGGGTGGATTGCTTGGTATGCTCATGGGATTTGTAAATCTGCTGTTTTAGGGTTGACGGATGGAATGAATTTTGATAATATGAATAAGTATTAAACAAGGCGACTTAGCCAAGTGGTAAGGCGTGGGACTGCAACTCCCTGATCATCGGTTCAAATCCGTTAGTCGCCTTAACAGAGGATTGGATTCATTTGGATCCAGTCCTTTTTTATTTTATAGGAAATGATAATAGAGTGAAAACAAGGGTGCATGTCTGTGGGTAGACATGCATTTTTTATTTTGAAGAGCATAAAATGATGATAATTGTCAATGCATTTACAGCGAGAGGCGAGCGTAAAATATGAAGATCGTGTATATTGGCGAAAATGATTGTTTGTCTTTACGTATTCTGGAGAGGTTAAAAAAGGAAGAAAACGAAATATTTTTTTTATCTGAAAAAGCCGACATGAAAAAGGGATTTTCAAAATACCATCATTATTCTTTGCCGGAGAGCAGCGAGGAGGCAAAAAGAATTTTTTCAGCCATACGCCCTGATACCGTGATCTTTGAGGGAAATGGTTACCTGGATGCAACATGGGGTGAGGAACAGAAAAATAATTTTTTGTTACTCGAAACAGTTTTAGAGGAGTGTTGTTGTTACGATGATTTAACATTTATCTTGCTTTCATCTACTGAGGTATATGGAGAGGGGAGAATCAGATCAACCGAAGACATGGAAGTACGTCCGGTTGCTGCAAAGGGAAAATGGTTGTCACAAGAAGAGCTGATGACAGAATTTTATCATATTACACAAAATTTAAAGCGGATCATTTTAAGGGTTTCAGAGGTGTTCTCTGATGAAATTGTGGTAGGTGCTAAGGATGTTTTTGGTCAAATGGCAGGAAAGATTGCATCACAAGAGGAATGCGAATTTGCAGAACAGATCATGCAGCCAATCCATGCTTCAGATGTTGCAGATGCGGTTGTAAGAGTATTGGAGCAGGGAAAAGAAGCTGTTTACAATGTATGTTCTTCAGATCGGATGACAAAATCCACAATCGCAGAAGGCTTTGCTCAGTGTATGCACTCAAAAGTTAAAATTCATGTATCAGAGAAAAGTGAACAGGATACATATATTGTCAATGACCGATTAAAGCATGAACAGGAATGGGTAGAATTCTGGCCAATAAGGGAAATGCTGCAAAAGGAACAGATATCCTTTGTGGCACCAGGCAAAAAAACGAAAGAAAGAAAAAAAGAAAAGAGTACTTTCAAGAAAAATCTTCGACAAGTAATCGAAAATATTGTGATTTTTATTGTCTTTTTGGGATTATTCCTTTTGACAAGAGATCATTCTCTGTTTTCATGTGTGGATTGGCTTCTGATTTATGTGGTTGTAGTTTCATTGGCGTATGGTGTCAGACAAAGCACGATTGCCGTTGTGCTGGCAAGTGTTTGCTATTTCTTTTCACAGGGAAAGAGCATCCTTGAGATGACAAATTTTTATTCTTATGCTGAAAATATTTTAATGATCCTGGAATTTTTGTTTTTTGGTATTGTGATCGGGTATTCGATGGACGTTCTGCGAGAGGAAAATCGGATTCAGCGACAACAAATGAAAAAAATCAGAGATTCTTATGAAAAGCTGAAAGATATCGATGATAAAAATATCCTGTTAAAAAATGAATATGAGAGAAGGGTTCTGGATGCAAAAACAAGCCTACCCAGACTGTATTCCATTATTCAGCGGATTACGGTGCTGGATATAAACAGAATTTTTATGGAGATCTTGCATGTGGTTGGTGAGTTGCTGCATACAGATACGGTAGCTGTATATCGTATTTCACCGCAATCTTCTTTTTTGCGATTGGTCGTTTCAATGAATCCGGAGTCTGTCATAGATGGAAAATCATGGAATTTAGAGAGGTATCCGGAAATCGAAGACGCGATCAGAGATCATAGACTCTATGAGGGGGACATCTGGAAAAATGAACCTGCAGTCGTTTTTCCGGTCGGGTCTTCCAAAGGCAGTGAGGCAGTGATCGTGATCAAAAAGCTTTCTTTGGAGGATCAGTCCTTATATTCCATGAACCTGTTAAGAACATTGCTGTTATTGATCTCTGATTCTATAGATAAAGCTTTGCAGTATGATCGTATGACGCATGACCGGAAATATATTGGTGATACGGAGATTTTAAAACCGGAGGAATTTCAAAAAGAGATCTCGCTTGCAAAGGAGAAGAAACAGAACGAGATGGCGGAAAGCTGTATGATACAGCTTTTTACGACGGAAAATATGAGTCAGACATATCATCAGTCCGAGAAACTGTTTCGTGAAATGGATGTATGGGGAAGTGACGAAGAAGGAAATGTGTATGTGCTGTTGCAAAATACATCTGATAAGGATGCGCAAATTGTATTGGAGAGGCTGCGTAAAAATGGAATTATAGCGAAAAAAAAGAGTATTAAATAAAAGGCAGGGGGCTCTATGGAAAGTATCATACCGATTATAACACTCGTTAATTTCATCATTTCCATAATCATTGCCGTAGTCATGCATATAAAGAAAAGAAAAGCCTGGATTTTTCTGTTTTTTATCATGCTTCCGGTTTTGGGAGAGATCATTTATTTTTTACCGCAATTACTTTTATGCATAGCAAAAAGTGGAAACTATGACAGAGAATCTCTGGTAAAGCGACTGGAAGTGGAACAGGAGCACGTGATGCCGGAATTAAAAAAGGAATTAAATGTAATTCCCATTTCGGATGCTATGGCTGTCAGCAGTAATGTGGAAAAAAGAACGCTTTTGTTGGATCAGTTGAAAAAGAATATCTTTACAAATTATAAAACGATCCTGATAGCGGGAACAGACAGTGATTCAGAATCTGTTCATTATGTGGCAGCGGCAAAAATGGAGGTGTACAGACGAAGGCAAAATTTAGTATCGGTTGCAAAAAGAGCCTGGGAAATGAATGTTGATGATCCGGAAAAAAGAAAGGATTATTTACAACAGATGGAGGCGCATATCGCAAGTGGTTTACTGGCAGAAAAAGAAGCAGCCATTTACAAGAAGGAATATTGTGAACAGATTTTTGAGATTCAAAGGCAAGGTAAAATGACACTGTCAAATGAGGCGTATAGTTCCTGTTTAGGATATTTAGTTGATCTTGGACAGTATGAAAAAGCAGAAACGTTCTGGAAAACGATTCCTCCTGTAAACAAGACCGAAAAAATGTATGATACCATGTTGAAGATGTATTTTAGGAGGGTAGATAGGACTATGTTTTATCAATGTCTTGACGAACTTTGTGCTTCACAGATCAGTTTGTCAGCTGAAGGATTAAATATGCTGCGTTACTGGCAAGAAAGGAGATTCTGATGCCATGCTGTCTTTCAGAAGATTTACTTATGTGCTTTTGATCGTATTAGGAATATGCGGAATATTTATCCTCTATAATGTAAATGAAAATAATGACAGGTCAGTGACGATCAGCAATCCAAAGGTAGAGGAAAAAGAATTGCTTTTATCAGATACACCGTTGGATAAAGGTTCACAGATACAGTTTTATGCGATTGGATATGAAGAGAAGGAAACATATGGAGCAATCTATGAGAATGTATGTCAGCTGCTGAGTGACTGGAAGGTTTCTTATAAGAAAGTGCATACAATCAGTGAAAGTGAACTGGAAGACAGAGAGAATGTTTTGATCTTTTGCGATGATATCATCAGCGACCATGTTGACCTGAAACAGCTAGCATCCTTTATTGAGCGGGGAGGTAGAGCCGTGCTGGCAGCCGGAATTGCGGAGGGTTATCAGGATTCTTATCTGCTGCCTGTGCTGGGGATTGCAGAAAAAACGATCAAGGAAAATTATTGCAGGTTGCGATTTGCTAAGAATTTTCTTTTGCTACAGGACGATGTCATGGTCTATGACGGGTTTATGGCATCCTCATGGATAGCTGTACGCGATGGAGCAGACATATATGTGGAAGAGCAGGAAAAAGGAGCGCCGATCGTTTATTCCTATCCATATGGAAAAGGAAAAACGCTGATCATCAATGCAACCATGTTAAGTGATGACCATTGTATGGGAATTCTGGCTGCGGGATTAGGAAGTTTATTGGATGAGTTAATCTATCCGGTATTGGGAACAGAATGTGTGTTTCTGGATAATTTTCCGATCGTCACGTATGTGAATGATACGGCGTGTATGAAATTGTACGGAAGAACAACAGAGACATTTGTACGTGATAGTGTATGGCCCGTTTTTCAGGGAATGGCACTGCGCAATGAAATAAAGTATACATCGAGTGTGCTGTGTGTAGCAAAGGAAGGGTATGTGTTTCCTGAAAATTCAGAAAGCCCGCTCTATACGCTTGGAAAATCTGTCCTGCAGTATAGCGGTGAGCTGGCCTATGCGGCAGAGAATGAGGATGGGTACAAATTATTCAGAAATGATGATTTTATTAGTCATTTTAAGGATACCTTTCAGAATTATGATGTGAGATCACTTGTTTTAATCACGGATCAGCCGGCGGAGAAAGCAATCGATACATTAGGGGAAGATATCAGGTCTGTGCGGGGGAAATGGGATACAAAAGAAGCTGATAAAAAAATGGCATGTTTGGAGCATTATGATGTGTTTCCGGAAGCTACCAGAGGAAACGATCTGGAAAATGGAAATATGATGGCGGTGTCTTCCATTTTAACAAGTCACGGAATGGTATCACACACATTTGATGTCAACTGTCTGGTATCGGATGATAGGAAACAGAACGGATGGGATAAAAGTAAGATCCGGCTTGGACAATTTGAGCGTAAGATTTTTCGGAAAACAGATTATTTGCAAAAACTGACGATCTCAGAAACTCATAATGCGCTTAAAAGTTATCTTCAAATGGACTATGCGTGGAAAAGAACCGGTAAGATCATAGAAATTTGGGCAGATCGGATGGTGGAGGGACAGTCATTTCTTCTTCGGACAGATCAACGAATCATTGATTCTGAAGGTGCAGACTATGAAAAGGTATCTGACAATTACTATTTTGTGAGATTATATCAAACAAAAGCAGAACTGACATTTCAATAGGAGGAATGGAAAATGAGGGTATGTCTGATTTGTGAAGGAAGCTATCCTTATGTAGCGGGAGGAGTGGCAGGCTGGGTTCAGATGCTGTGCCGGAATCTATCTGATATTGAGTTTGTGATCTGGTCAATCGCTACCACGAGAGAGGAAATGTCACAGTACAGATATCAGCTTCCTCCAAACGTAGTTGATGTAAAAACAATCTATTTGGGAGATGATACGTTTCACACTGATTGTAAAAGGATTCATTTATTAAAGAGAGAAGTTGAAATTTTAAAAAATCTTGTTATTGGGGAAAAAGAAGCCATTGACTGGAAAGAAACACTGGATTTTATCAAGAAGTATAAAGACCGGCTGGTAGATATCTTAATGGGAGAAGATTTTTTTGAGATCTGTCTGGAGGCATATCGAAATACGGATCAGACAGAGATTTTTCTGGAATTTTTATGGAATTTCAGAGGGATGTATTTTCCTTTTATGGATGTTTTTACAGGTGAATTTGTGGAGGCAGATATTTATCATTCTCTGTCAACGGGTTATGCCGGTATTTTGGGAAGTTTGGCTTCCTATGTTCGTAAGAAGCCTTACATTTTGTCCGAGCATGGAATCTATACGAGGGAAAGAGAAGAGGATATCATTCGTTGTGATTGGGTGAAAGGAAAATTTAAGGAGCTGTGGATTGATTTTTTTAAAAAAATATCTATGATCGCATATCAGCAGGCGGATATCGTTACAAGTCTTTTTTATGTGAATAAGACTTTACAAATAGAATTAGGATGTCCTAAAAGTAAAATACGACTAATTCCAAATGGGGTTGCGATAGAGGAATACACAGATCTTATTTCCTCTCACAAATTAGAGAAGAAACATTTCAATATTGCTACGGTACTGCGTGTTGTTCCGATCAAGGATGTAAAAACCATGATACTTGCTTTTTCATATGTTCAGGAGAAGCTGCCAAAGGCGCATCTTGCGATTCTCGGAGGGTATGAGGAAGACCCTGATTATTATGAGGAGTGTGTGGAAATGATCCGTTCATTGGATATCCATGGTATAAAGTTTTATGGTCAGGTGAATGTAAAGGAGTATCTGCCGGATATTGATCTGATGCTTTTATCCAGTATCAGCGAAGGTCAGCCGCTTGCAATTTTGGAGGGAATGGCAGCAGGTATTCCATTCGTAGCTACAAATGTAGGAGATTGTAAAGGTCTTCTGGAGGGAAATGCAGATGATGATCTTGGGAAAGCAGGCTGCGTTGTTCCGGTGATGGACAGCAAAGCAATGGCAGATGCGATCCTGGATCTGGCATTCCATCCGGAAAAGATGAAACGGATGAGCGAAGTAGGTAAAAAGAGAGTGGAAAAATATTATCGGAAGGAGCGATTTTTGACGCAATACCGCGAATTATATCGGACACTTGGGGAGGCTTCGTCATGGCAGGAATAGGATTTGAGTTAAGAAAGATTTTTGGTAAAAAAACATTATTATCCCGAACATGGGGTATTATCTATGCATCCTCTGTATCGATCGGGCCGTCCCTGATGTTCCTTATCCTTTTGTTTTCCATCCGCGCATTAATGCTGGGATATCATGCAACGGAAATGGAAACCTTGTTTTTCACGGCATCATTTACATATGCTTTTTTGATCGCGATCCTGATATCTGCAATAATGAACACGGTAGTATCAAGATATATTTCGGATAAGATTTTTGAGAGTAAAGAACAGGATATCTGTGCCTGCATGTTTGGCGTATTGACGATCAGCAGTATTTTATCCGGTATCATTGCCGGCGTGTTATGTATGATGATGTATTTGAGAAGGGATGCTTCTGTAGAATTTTTAGTGGCTTTTTATTTTTTGACAGTATTGGCCGCGAATGTCTACAGCCTGATCATTTTTGTATCGGCTCTGAAAGAATATAAGAAGGTGACCGGCTCCTATTTTGTCGGGGTCATATTGACAGTCCTTTTGTTTCTTTTCCTGCATAGGGTCACGGAATTGTCTTTAATTTCGTCTGTCTTTCTGGCACTGGTGGGCGGTTTTTTTGTCATTCTTCTACTGTTAACAGGTATTGCAGTGAAAGCTTTTGGTGCGCCGAACAATCAATATTTTGGATTTCTGACATACTTTAAAAAATATCCGAGCCTGTTTTTTAGCGGTATTTTATATATGTTCGGTTTTTATCTGTCTAATATCATTTATTGGCATTTTTCGGATATACGGGTAAAGGTAAGTGTTTTTTGTGTGGCACCAAATTATGATATGGCTTTTTTTCTGGCGATTCTTGTCAATTTATCAGGTATGGTCATTTTTGAAGTAAAGACGGAAACTTCTTTTTATGAGAAGTATATTGATTATTTATCTGCATTGGGAAAAGGAACTTATGAGAGGATTGAGGAAAAAAGGATCTCCTTGCAGAATACGATCAGTCTTCAACTGTTCTTTTTATACGAAGTACAGCTGATCATAACGATCATTTTGATCTTTTTACTCAATATCTTTTATCCCTATTTAGGGGTCAGCAATCAGATCCTGAATATGCTTCTGATCCTTGGTATGGGAGTCTACTGCATTCTGTGCATGTATTTTACGATCATATTTTTGTATTATTTTGAGGATTATGCCGGAGCCTGCGTCTCCACAGGTGTCTTTTTCTTAGTGGTATTTCTGGGCGCCTGTATCTGCAGTCATTTGGGAACACCGTATTATACGATTCCCGTGTTGGCGGGAGGAATGACCGGCTGGGTGATCAGCTTCATCATGTTGAGGACACGAGTAAATAATCTGAATGCATATTTGTTATGTCGATGAAAGAAGGTGCATCGAATGAAAGAAAGAAACAGTGGAATGGTGATCCTGGTTATATTGATGGCAGCTTCTTTGGGGATATTTCTATTTCTGTATTCCAAAACGGGAATTGCGGTGGAAACAGTCAGGATGAAGACTGAAGGCTCCTCACTTTCTGACTGGAGGATTGAGGAAAGCGCAGCAAACGGAGCACCCCTTGCAGAGGATAAGTCCATTTATGAAGCATCGGATCAAGAGATCTATGATGTGTATATCAGCATTTTTCCAACGAAGGATGCAAATGGTGAGATGCTGGATTTTTCCTCATTTGGAAAGCATGTATCGAGAGATCATACTTATAATCCGACGTTGAACTGTAATGTCCAGATTCTGGAGGAGGATCAAAAGCTGGATCCGTTACTGAATCTTGATGCGAAAAATGCGACAATCAGGGTCAGAGGAAATTCATCCAGAGGTGATACCTATAAAAGCTATAAGGTAAAATTCACAGACGAGAATGAGAGTTTTCTGGGTCAGAGGAATCTGAATATTAATAAGCATTCAGAGGATGTCACAAAAATTGCAACAAAACTGGAAACAGCGCTGTTGGCAGAGATGGATGATGTGACCAGCTATCGCACGTACTTTATGCGTTTATGGATCCGTGACGCTTCGCTCCCAAAGGAACAGCAGAAATTTGAATATTATGGGTTGTACACAGAGATCGAGCAGCCGAACAAAGCCTATTTGGAAGCACGGGGACTGAGCAGTAATGCCAGTATGTATAAAGCCAGAGATTTTAGTTTTCTGTTGACAGATGCATTAAAAAATGTAGATGATCCGGATTATGATGAGCAGGAATTTGAAACGGTACTTTCGATTCGTGAAGCGAAAGATCATGAGAAGCTTTTGGAGATGTTAGAGGCGGTCAACGACGAAACAAATAATTTTGAGGAGGTGTTCCATCATTATTTTAATGAGGATAATTATCTGACATGGCTGGCATTCAGTTTGTTGATGGGAAATGATGACATCATCAATCACAATTTTATTATCTATAACCCGGATTGTTCGGACACCTGGTATTTTATCCCTTGGGATTTTGACGGAACCTTGCAGTTTGGTGAATACGAGAGCAGCCTGATGAAATTGCCGCCCTCTTTGCAGGGGGGACAGAAGTTGAATCAGTCTGTTCTACACAGAAGGTATTTCAGGCTGGAAGGAAGCATGGAAAAAATTCAAAAGAAAATGGAGGAATTATTAGAGGATCACATTACCCGTTCCCGTATTGAGGAATTGACGAATGCGTATCTGCCGGTATTGGAGAAAACCATGACGTTGGAACCTGATCTGTCTTTGCTGGAAATGCCACCGAACGAATTGCCCGGATATCTGGATCGTCTGTATGACGGAATATACGGAAATTATGAGGCATTTCAAACAGCGATCCAATATCCTGTGCCAATGTATGTTGCACAGCCCACAAGAAATTCTGACGGGACCACACATTTTTCCTGGCAGCCGTCCTATTCTTATCAGGGGCGTACGATCACATATAATCTGCAGCTCTTTTCAGATTATTACATGAATGATCTTGTTTTGGAAAAGAAAGGGATCATCGAAAATTATTATGACACCGAGGAAGAATTGCAGAGTGGAATTTATTATTTAAAGGTTACTGCAGTTGACAGTGAAGGAAATGAACAGCTTAGTATGGAACGATATGAAACGATGCTGACAGAAGTCAAGGGATTGAATGTGAATGGTTTGTTGGAAATCGAGATCAGGTAGAGGAGAATGTGAATGCAATATGAGGGAAAAAGGCTTCGACATGAACTGAAATACTACATGAATTATGACACGTATTATGTATTGAGAGAGAGGCTTAAAAATGTGATTAGAAAGGATCCAAATATGACGAATGAGAGCGGATATCTGATCAGCAGTATTTATCTGGATGACAGGTATCATTCGGCAGTGGAAGAAAAAATAGCCGGAACGAGATTTCGTAAAAAGTTTCGCATACGAAGCTACGACAGAGATGACCGCCTGATACGTTTGGAATGCAAGAGCAAGTATCAGGAATACATTGCAAAGACAAGTGTAAGGTTTTCACAGGATGAATACGCTCAGCTTTTAAACGGCTGCTATGATTTTTTGATGGAGCGTCCGGAGGAGCTCTGTAGGGAGTTATTTTGCTACAATCGCACGAAGGGGATGCGACCGGTTGTGGTGGTCGAGTATTTAAGAGAAGCATATATATCTGCTATGGGAAATGTGAGGATCACCTTTGACAAAGATATTTCATCTTCTGTTGGTACGCTGGATCTGTTCGCACCGGACTATATCACAAGGAAAGTTCTGCCGAATGATCTCATGATATTGGAAGTAAAATATGATGATTATCTGCCGACTTTCATAAGAAGTGTATTGCAGACAACGTCTGCGGATAAGTGTGCAATTTCCAAATATGTGATGTGCAGAGAGGAAAGGAGAAGAAGAAACTACATATGACTACTTTTTCAGATATTTTTAAAAAGGGTTTTTTACAGGAAACAGGAAACCTCACAACGGCAGATTTTGCAATGTCAATGCTGGCTGCTTTTTTGTGCGGTATGATCATTTATATGGTCTATCGCTACTTTTATAAAGGTGTCATCTACAATAACAATTTTAATATTCTTTTGGTATTAACAAGTATGATCACATGCTTTATGGTAATGGTGATCAGTTCGAATGTCGTGTTATCTTTAGGTATGGTAGGTGCATTGTCGATCGTGCGCTTCCGGACGGCGGTAAAGGATCCTCTGGATGTCGGATTTCTGTTTTGGACGGTGGCTGTGGGGATCACTTGTGGTGCAGGGCTTTATATTATTTCGCTGGCCGCGACATTGATGATCTCGGTGGTCTATATTCTGTTGATCAAGGTGCGCAATCGAAAACGGGTGTATCTTTTGATCGTAAAATATCGCGATGACGCACAGGAGAGTGTCACAAGGGTGATCCGCTCCCTGAGAAAGGTTCTGAAAAACAGAACGAGCACAAGCGGATATACAGAGATGACTTATGAGATCAGAATGAGCAAAAATAATACTTCCTTTGTTAAAAGTCTGTCTGAACTGGAGGGGGTGGAGTATGCGTCGGTAGTTGAATTTACGGGAGATTATTGTGAATAATAAGATAAAAACGCCCTTGCCTCCCTATGATGGGAAGTAAGGGCATTTGTTAATCAAAAAATTGTGGTATTATTCTGCAATCACCTTTGCAAATTTCTTTTTGCCGCGCTTTACGACCTTTCCATCGCCGGTAAAGTCGTCCAGTTTGTAGGAAGCGGCGATATCAGTCACTTTTTCGCCATCTACGGTAACACCACCCTGTTGAACCGCGCGGCGCGCATCGGAACGGCTGTCACACAAACCTGCTTTGACAAGAACAGCCATGATATCCATGTCACGGTCTGCAAAATCGTCGGAGGTGACGGTGACTGTCGGCATATTTGCGGTATCTCCGCCACCGGAGAACAGTGCCCGTGCGCCCTCTTGCGCCTTTTTGGCTTCTTCCTCACCATGAACAAGCTTTGTCAGCTCGAAAGCAAGAATCTCCTTTGCCTGATTGAGCTGTGCGCCCTCCCAGTGATCCATCTCGTCGATCTGCTCTAAAGGCAGGAAAGTCAGCATACGAATGCATTTGAGCACATCGGAGTCTGCTACGTTTCTCCAGTACTGGTAGAAATCAAAGGGAGAGGTCTTGTTCGGATCAAGCCATACAGCGCCGGACTGTGTTTTTCCCATTTTTTTGCCTTCTGAATTTAACAGAAGGTTAATCGTCATAGCGTATGCGTCTTTTCCGAGTTTGCGTCGGATTAGCTCTGTACCGCCGAGCATGTTTGCCCACTGGTCATCCCCACCGAACTGCATATTACAGCCGTATTTCTGGAATAATTCAAAGAAATCGTAACTCTGCATGATCATGTAGTTGAACTCTAAGAAAGTAAGACCTCTTTCCATACGCTGTTTATAGCATTCATGAGAAAGCATACGGTTCACGCTGAAGTGTGCTCCTACTTCTCGAAGGACATCAATATAGTTCAGATCCATGAGCCAGTCTGCATTGTTTACTAATAAAGCTTTATCATCTGAAAAATCAATGAATCGACTCATTTGTTTTTTGAAACATTCCACATTATGTGCAATTGTTTCAGTAGTCATCATCTGGCGCATATCCGTACGGCCGGAAGGATCACCGATCATTGCAGTACCGCCTCCGATCAGGGCGATGGGTTTATTACCTGCCATCTGCAGACGTTTCATCAGGCACAGTGCCATGAAGTGTCCGACATGGAGACTGTCGGCAGTAGGGTCAAAACCAATGTAGAAGGTTGCTTTTCCATTGTTGACAAGGTCACGGATCTCTGCCTCATCGGTCACCTGTGCGATCAGACCACGGGCAACCAGTTCGTCATAAATTGTCATTGTTGTTTTCCTCTCTTTTTTCATATTTGATGGATTTTATGGAATAAAAAAACCCTTCTTCGTATCACATACGAAAAAGGGCGATTGTTCATCGCGTTACCACCTTTTTTCACTATTCACTCACATGAACAGCCTCCATCAGATGTCCATCAACATCTGTCCACAATAACGGGTGGGACCCGTCGCAGCCTACTTTTCACATTTCAGTGCGAAGCTTGGAGATGTATTCATAAAAAGCTCTGCCTGCGCCTCTCACCAGCCGGCGGCTCTCTGTAGGTGTATACTTTTTACTACTTGTTCTCGTCATTGCTTTTTACGAGCTTATTATAAGAAGAGAAATCTAATTTGTCAAGAAAAAGACTGTAAAATCGAGCTGATTTGTGGATAAAAGTTGCAAAATAACGATGAAGTGGGTATAATCAATAAATAATAGGCAATTTTTAAAAAGGAGATGTGGAAAATGGCTTTTTTTGATAAGTTGAGCGAAACATTGACAAATGCGAGCAAGGATGTCAGCCAGAAGGCAAAGGATTTGTCCGGCGTAGCAAAGTTGACGATGGATATTCACACCAAGGAAGACCAGGTTCAAAAGATGTATGCGCAGATCGGCAAGCTTTATTTTGAAGCACATAAGGATGATGAGTCGGCAGCATACGAGCAGATGTCGCAGATCAAAGAGACGCTCACTGTTATTGAGGATATGAAAAAAGAATTGATGGAGTTGAAGGGTGCAAAAATATGCCCCAGATGCGGTAAGGAAATAGATAAGGAAGATACTTATTGTAAGAGTTGCGGAGCAAAGCTTGAAGAAGAGGAGATCATTGTTGATGCCGTTGTAAAAGAAGCACCGGCTGAGGAGACTGTTTCGGAAGAGACAATGAGTAAAGAAACTACAGAGGAAGTATTTGAGGATTAGAAAATGGCAGATAAGGGAAAATATTATATTACAACTGCGATCGCGTACGCTTCCGGCAAGCCTCATATCGGAAATACTTATGAGATCGTGCTGGCAGATAGCATCGCACGCTTTAAAAGACAGGAGGGTTATGACGTTTTCTTTCAGACCGGAACCGATGAGCACGGTCAGAAGATTGAATTAAAGGCAGAAGATGCCGGCGTGACCCCAAAGGAATATGTGGATAATGTAGCGGGAACGATCAAGGATATCTGGGATCTGATGAATACATCCTATGATAAATTTATCCGTACGACGGACGACTATCATGAGAAGCAGGTTCAGAAGATCTTCAAGAAATTATATGACAAAGGTGATATTTACAAGAGCTCCTACGAGGGACTTTACTGCACACCCTGTGAGTCCTTCTGGACAGAGTCACAGCTGGTGGATGGTAAGTGTCCGGATTGCGGACGTGAGGTAAAACCCGCGAAGGAAGAGGCTTATTTCTTTAAGATGAGTAAGTATGCAGATCGTTTGATCGAGCATATCAATACACATCCGGAGTTTATTCAGCCGGTATCCCGCAAGAATGAGATGATGAACAACTTCTTATTGCCGGGACTTCAGGATCTGTGTGTATCCCGTACCTCTTTTGACTGGGGTATTCCGGTAGATTTTGATGACAAGCATGTCGTTTATGTATGGCTGGATGCGCTGACAAACTATATCACCGGTATCGGTTATGACTGTGACGGCAATTCTACCGAACAGTTCAATAAAAACTGGCCTGCGGATCTGCATCTGATCGGCAAGGATATCATTCGTTTCCATACGATTTACTGGCCGATCTTCCTCATGGCACTGGATCTGCCGCTGCCCAAGCAGGTGTTCGGACACCCGTGGCTCTTACAGGGCGATGGAAAAATGAGCAAGTCCAAGGGAAATGTACTTTATGCAGATGAGCTTGTAGATTTCTTTGGTGTGGATGCCGTGCGTTACTTTGTACTTCATGAGATGCCGTTTGAGAATGATGGTGTGATCTCATGGGATCTGTTGGTAGAGCGCATCAACTCCGATCTTGCAAATACCATGGGAAATCTGGTTAATCGTACCATTTCTATGAGTAATAAGTATTTTAATGGTGTTGTGAGACGGACCGGAGTGATCGAGCCTGTGGATGAGGATCTCGCGAGAGTGGCAATCGAGGCAAAGGATAAGGTCGTTGCCAAAATGGCAGAGCTTCGTGTGGCAGACGCGATCACAGAGATCTTTAATCTGTTCAAGCGCTGCAATAAGTATATTGATGAGACGACGCCCTGGATCCTGGCTAAGGATGAAGCGACCATGCCTCGTCTGTCAGAAGTATTATATAATCTGGTAAACAGCATCAATATTGGCGCTACATTATTAAAGAGTTTTATGCCTGAGACTTCTGAGAAGATCCTTGCGCAGATCAATGCAAAGGAGATTCCTTTCGATGAACTGGATCAGTTTGGTTCCTATGTAAGCGGAACAAAAGTGACCGATAAGCCAGAGATCCTGTTCGCAAGACTGGATATCAATGAGGTGATGGCACGCGTGAATGAACTGCATCCGCCGGTAGAGGAAAAGACAGAAGCATCTGCGGAGCCGGTAATCGATATTGAACCGAAAGCCGAGATCACTTTCGAGGAATTCGGAAAAATGCAGTTTCAGGTCGGTGAGATCATTGAGTGCAAGGCGGTAGAGAAGTCCAAAAAGCTGCTCTGCTCACAGGTTCGCATTGGCAGTCAGGTAAAGCAGATCGTTTCCGGCATCCAAAAGCACTATACACCTGAAGAAATGGTTGGCAAGAAAGTGATGGTTTTAGTAAACTTAAAACCTGCAAAGCTTGCCGGTGTATTATCAGAGGGCATGCTTTTGTGTGCAGAAGATGAGAACGGAGAGTTATCACTTATGGTTCCCGAAAAGAAGATGCCTGCAGGAGCAGAGATCTGTTAGAGGATTGAGCACAAAAGAAATGAAGTTATATGACAAATCATTTGGAGGGTACCGAACAAATGATATTTGAAACACATGCTCATTATGATGATGAGCGTTTTGCCGAGGATCGGGGGGAGCTGCTGGCACAGCTCCCTTCTCTTGGTATCGGAAAAGTAATCAATGTGGCATCTACCATTCCCTCTATAGAAAAATGTATAGAATTGGCGCGCAACTATGATTATGTTTATGCGGCAGTCGGTGTACATCCCAGTGAGCTGGAGGGCATGAGTGAAGCTATCATAGAAAACATGCGGGAATTGGCCGCATGGGAAAAAACAGTGGCGATCGGCGAGATCGGTCTGGATTATTACTGGGAAAAAGATGAAGCAGTGCAAAAGACACAGCGAGATTGGTTTTGCAGACAGATGGAGCTGGCGCGGGAAGTAGGACTCCCGGTGATCATTCATTCCAGAGACGCGGCGGAAGATACACTGACGCTGATGAAGGATATGCACGCGGAGCAAATACCGGGTGTCATTCACTGCTATTCCTATTCACCGGAACTGGCAAGAGAATATGTGAAGATGGGCTATTATATTGGTGTGGGTGGAGTTGTCACCTTTAAAAACGCGAAAAAACTCGTGCAGACTGTGTCAGAGACCCCGATGGAGTGCATCCTGCTGGAGACAGACAGTCCGTATCTGACCCCGGAACCGCACCGTGGACACCGAAACGACTCCAGAGAGCTGGTCTACGTAGTGGAGAAGATCGCGCAGATCAAGGGAATCACACCGGAGGAAGTCGAAGATATTACCTGGAAAAATGCACATAATCTGTTTTATAATGTAAAAAGGAAGAATAAAGATGCTTGAGTATTAATATGATACGCGTCACTTATTTCACGTAGCATGGAGGAAATATGGCATATTTAGGTGAACCCCAGCGCACGATCGCTGTGCTGCAAAAATATAACTTTCATTTTCAAAAAAAATTTGGGCAGAATTTCCTGATCGATACACATGTACTGGAGCGCATTATCTCTGAGGCAGGTGTGACAGAGAACGATTTTGTCGTGGAGATCGGGCCCGGTATCGGCACGATGACGCAGTATCTGTGTGAGGCAGCAGGTGCAGTGGCAGCTGTGGAGATCGACAAAAATCTGATACCGATTTTGCACGACACGCTGAGCGAGTATGATAACGTGGAGATCATCAATGAGGATATTTTAAAGGTAGATATCGCAGCACTTGCAGAAGAAAAAAATGGTGGTAAGCCAATCAAGGTCGTTGCGAATCTTCCGTATTATATCACGACGCCGATCATTATGGGCCTGTTTGAGAGCCATGTGCCGATCGAGAGTATCACGGTCATGGTGCAAAAGGAGGTCGCGGACCGTATGCAGTGTGGTCCCGGCAGTAAGGATTACGGTGCGCTTTCACTGGCTGTGCAGTATTATGCCAAGCCCGAGATCGTGGCAAATGTGCCTCCAAACTGCTTTATGCCGCGTCCAAATGTGGGAAGCGCGGTTATCCGTCTGACCAGACATGAAAAACCACCGGTGGAGGTCATAGACGAAAAGCTGATGTTTCGTCTGATTCGCGCATCCTTTAACCAACGTCGGAAAACACTGGTGAACGGATTAAAAAATGCGTCGGATCTGACCTTTACAAAAGATCAGATCGAAACTGCGATTAAGGCGATCGGCCAGCCTCTGACGATCCGTGGCGAAGCGCTTACACTGGAGCAATTCGCACAGCTGGCAAATCAACTGAAAAATATAGATGAATCGTAACCGTGAAGGTACCGACAGTTACGATTCATTACAGAACAACGTATCGGCTAGAGAATGAGTCGGATACGTTGTTTTTTTATTCATGATAATAGAAAGTTCGCAGAGCGTACTTTCTATTATTTGTCTTTTTTTGAATCATTTATCATATACTTGTACAAACTGTTTGAAGGGAGTATAGACATGTCTGAAAAAATAAAAACCATTCTTTCGATTCTAATCATTCTCATCATACTTCCGTATATTATTACATATGCATTGCAGGGAAATATGCTGTTTGATATTGAACAAGATGAGACAGAACGAAATATGGAAAACGGTGAACAGACAGAAATATTGACGGGTATACTGGCGGGACAGATTGCAATGGATTCGCCTGCAGAAGCAATTCGTGCGCAGGCAGTGCTTGTTCGTACGGAATATATGCGCAGGCAGGCAGCAGGAGAGGCGCAGGAGCAGTCATTATCCATGGAGGAGATGGCATCTCTCTGGGGCAGCCAGAATCTGCAGAAAAATTATGAGGTCGCAAAGGCTGCGGTGACAGATACTGCCGGGGAAGTATTGACTTACGAGGGAACACCGATTTTTACTGCATATCACAAAGTCAGTGCCGGATCGACACGTGCTGCAGGTCACCTGAATGGAGAGGAAACACCATATCTTACTTCTGTTGTCTGCGGTATGGATATCACGTCACCGGATTATTTAGCAGTTCGTTTTTTTTCAAAAAAGGAATTTGCGAAAGCACTTGGATTGCCGGAGGATGAGGATTTGGAAAATTTGACAATGGAAAAAGATACAGCAGATTATGTAAAAAATGTGAAAGTGGCAGATAAAAGTTTTACAGGTGATGAGGTACGCGGCTTGCTGGAATTGCCGTCACCATGTTTTTATATCAAAGAAGTGGAGGGAGAGATGCGAATTGTAGTTAAGGGGAAAGGGCATGGCGTCGGAATGAGTCAGTATGCGGCCTGTAAACAGGCGGAGAATGGAGCAAATCATGAGGATATTTTAAATTATTTTTTTCCGGGAACGACACTGGAAAAGATTTAATATGAAAAGAACTGTATAACTTTACGAATTCCGGTAAGAATATCACTATCAAAATAAAATAGAAAGACAGTAATTGACCGGCACATCAGTGTACGGAACAGTTACAGGATGGTGGTAAGGGATGAAGGAGAGAAAAAAGAGTGGACTGGCAGGACAGAAACAGATCATCATGGCAAGCTGTCTGATGCTCATTCTAGTCACCTGTCTTACTGGCCTTTATATAGCCAGAAAAATGGAACAACAAAATATGGAAGCGGAACTGGCAAAAAATAATGAAAAGATCAGCGAGGATCTGGATGAAGCAGAACCGCTGCAGACGGTAGATTCTGTCATTTTGCCGGAGGTGAAGGAAAACACGGTGGAAGAGGAAGAGCCGAAGATCCAGCCTAAGGAAGAATTGACACAGAACAATGATATGGACGCCGGACAAGAACCATCGGAAGAGGATAACAAAACAACACCGGTCGGTGGTTCCGCGGTCACTGTCACGAATGAGGCGGTGAAGCCGGTATTACAATTTGCCGGAGAATTGCAGTGGCCAATCGAAGGAAGCGTGCTTATGAATTACAGTATGGATCAGTCCATCTATTTTGCAACGCTGGATCAGTATAAGTATAACCCTGCAATGATCATCAGTGCCAAGGTAGATGATGCGGTGGCAGCGGCAGCTGCCGGTGACATTGTGGACATTAAAGAGGATGCACAGACCGGACTGACTGTTGTTATGGACATTGGCGATGATTATACGTTGACTTACGGCCAGCTTCAGGATCTCAATTTTAAGGAAGGCGCGCATCTGGAAGCGGGCGATGTGATCGGTACTGTGGCAGAACCTACAAAATATTATTCGGTGGAGGGCACGAACCTTTACTTTGAATTGAAAAAGGATGGAAATCCGGCAGATCCAACAGAATATCTGCCACAATAGTCGTTTTTATCTTTCTTGTAAAGATGATCTGGTAATGTTTGTGAATAAAAAGTTGCCTGCCTTGATTTTTAAATGAAATCTTTGTATACTATAAATGATTGATACGCATTTTAAAGGAGATCAGATATTTTGGATCAGGTGGAGAACCAACAGATAGCGTACTGGATGGAACAAGCAGTCGCAAATCTAGGCGAACATTCAGAGAAGACATTAGAATATTGCTCACTGATTTTCTCTTATGTAGAGTCTGATCGGGCTTCTTTTAGAGAAGATTATGATATGTATTTAGGCTTTGCACACTATTACAGTGGCGAGGCCTATTATACGTTAAATAATGTAGAAATGGTGCTGTATCATATTTCTCAGTCGCTTGGATATCTGGAGCGCGCGGATGCGTGGGAACTGGTGGCACGCGCCTATAATTTGACGGCGATTATTTCCATGACAATCGGAAATGCCCCGTTTGCCATGAATTATTATGTACAGGCGCTGTCCTGTTGCCGAAAGCATGGGCTGCCGATTCTGGAACATACGGTACTTATTAATATAGGAATGCTCTATTATAACCATGGTGAGTATAACAGGGCAAATACTTATTTTACTGATTCGCTTCATTTTCTGGAACGTAACCAGGATATTGCCGGTTACTATTTTTATCTTGCGGTAGACCATATTGGACTAGGAAGATGCGCCTTGCATGATGGAGATCTGGAGCGGGCATGGAAATATGAGCGCCGGGTCAGGGATATCTGCGCTCCATATATGGAAATTTATAATTACAGCTATCTGACATTTCAGACGGCATTGTATCATGCATCCGGTCAGGTGGAGGAGAGAGACCGTTGCATTGAACACATACAGAGCAGTTTGAATCCACAAATAAGGATCATGGATTATTTTGATGATTTTTATGAGTACGCAGGTTTATTGCTGGAGATTGATGATGACGAACAATTTTTGCAGCTGATTGCACTGCTGGATGAGTTGGCAGTGCAGGCAAAGGTGACAAATCTGCAGCGGCGGATTCGGGAACTGAAAATTAAATATTATAGAAAAACCGGTAATACGGAGGCATATCTCGAAGAGACAGCGCGGTTCTATGAAGATACAGTGCGCATGGAACAGTCAAACCGGGCGATGATGCTGGAAATGATGGATGTTTGCCGGGTACTTGAGGAGGAGAGGGAAGAAAAATCCCAGATTGTTGCGCAAAATCAGAAGCTGGAAGAAAAATCAGAGACGGATGCACTTACCGGTCTGCCGAATCGTTTCCGCCTGAAGCGTCATAGTGAGCTACAGTTTATGCAGGCAGTAACGACATCTGTCCCCATGGCTGTGGAAATACTGGATATTGATTATTTTAAGCAGTACAATGACAATTATGGACACCAGAAGGGTGATGTCTGTATCTGTATGATCGCAGACCAGCTGAAGCGCATCGCGCAGTATCAGGGAGTCAGCGCTTACCGCTACGGTGGCGATGAATTTGTGGTTATTTATGAGGGGTTGACAAAGGAACGTGTAAAGGAGATTGCTGAAGATTTAAAGCAGGGCATTCAATCACAGGGAGTGGAACATGCCTATTCAGATGCCGCAGATATTGTGACGATCTCACAGGGCATCTGTTGGGATTATCCCACGGAGGGACAGACAGTGGATGATTATCTGTATGAAGCAGATGAAAATCTGTATGAGGTCAAGGAGAACAGCCGGGGCGGCATTGCTCTGGCAGGTTTTTCGGTGTGACAGGCACGTGAAGGAAGCAGCAGCGTATAATGGATTATAGTAAAAAACAATCCGCAATCGCGCGGTTGCTTTATATAGATAGCAACACATAAAACGGGTATTCTCGAAGATGAGGGTATCCGTTTACATATATTTACAGGAGAATCGGATGAATTACGCATATCTCGTCCGGTGCAGTGACAACAGCCTCTACGCCGGGTGGACAAACAATATCGAAAAACGATTAAAAAGCCATAACGCCGGAACCGGCGCAAAATACACGAAATCCCGTCGTCCGGTGACACTCGCCTATTTGGAAGAGTTTGATACCAAATCCGAGGCGATGAAGCGGGAGGCGGCATTAAAGAAGATGACGCATCAGCAAAAAGAGGAGCTGGCCGGGGGCTGGGAGAATAACAGGCAACAATAAAGGCATATTTCCTTTTGGGAAGTATGCCTTTAAAAGAGATATTAGCTGACCGGTACAGGATCCCAGCCATAGTCTTTGTAATACTTGATATTGAGGCCGTTATCCTGCACATACATGCGGATCAGTGTCGTACGGATTGATTCACGTGTATCTATTGTGGATTCATCATAATTAAAGTATTTGTCTGCCATACCGGGATAGTCCTTACAAAAGTCTTTGATTCCTTCGTAATAATCCGAGCCATCGCCGGTTCTTATGTCTTCGATCACCTCATAGCCGCCCGGTGCGTCCGCATCCGGATGCAGGCGCAGTCGCGCGGGCGATTCGCCGCCGCTTTCACATTCCAGTGTATTTCCGTTTCGATAATAACAATAGCTCCACAGGTTGCAAAATACAATGAGATCCTCACCCACAGAAACAGAATCATAAATGACCGGAGCAGGAATATAGACGGAAGCCTCGCTGCTGCGATAATAGCCCTGTGATTCATCAGATTCCATCATGTATGTGCAGATCGTTGCCAGCACCGGATCATCTCCGGTGTAGGAGAAGTTAGGGAGCAAGGCGGATGTTTTCGTTGTATTACCGGCAGCATCTCCGTTAAGCTGTCCATCCGTGGTTTGCGCATCACTTGTTTGTTCTGAATAACCAGAGGAATGGCTGGGATTATTGTCATCTGTGCTTGTTCGAACAGTCAGTTCCAGCTTCTCGCAGGTGAGTGTGCCATCTTCATGCTTTGTGTACAACTCATAGTCCGAATTTTCGTAAACAACAAGACAACTAAGCATATTTTTGCCGCTGTTATTAATCCAAGAAAGTGAGTTTCTGCTATAATTCATGTCGTAATACTTTTCGTTATCCTCATTCAGAAAATCCGACCCATAGAAAGAATCAAAGGTGTCATAAATATGATTTTTTTCATAGTTCAACCATAGATCACGGATGTTTCGTATCTCTTCTGCAGCTGTTGTACATGTTAAATACCCGTTGTTATCAGATGTTTTATCAGAAGTTGAATTAGTATTTAATTTCTGATTGCCGTCAGCAACCACGACATCTTCCAGTGCTGTCTGTTCAGAGAGCTTGGACAGATCGCAGATATATGCAAATTTCGGCAGGGAAGCTGATTCTTCTTTTCCGGCACGCTGTTCGATCCCTGTTTCATTAAACAGGTAGAGCTTATCGTTGTCTATAAAGATCCGGGTAGCGATACTGTTAGCGTTGAGGTAGTTACATTCCATCTGCTGCAGATCCAGTACGGCCGTGATCTCCTCACGGCTGCGGTCATAGATGAGGAGACCGCGTTCATTTGCCAACAGGATGTATTCATCATTAACGCCCACCAGATCAGAAGCGTATACCTGAATCGGCAGAGTGACAGTCTCGTTTGCAATCTGTTTGTCCTCGTCGGATAGTAGACGATGGATCGATGTCTGTATCTTTTCAGTCACCGTATGAATGGCAGTGGCTGTTCTGCCGCCGGAAGCGGCATCCACTGCAATGCCTCCAAATCCCAGTGTAAAGACCAGACAGACGATCAGGGCAGCAGTTTTTGCGGTAGAAAACTGCTTTTTCATACGCTTTCTGGCGGCAAATAGCTGCGATTGTACCGTGCTTTCATTGCGCTCCAGAAGTTTTGCTATCTCTTTGATGGAATATTCCTCGAAATAGTACAGGTAGACGACCTCGCGCTGCTTTTTCGGCAGTGTCTGGAAGATCTCGAACAACAGGCTCTCCTGCCGGTCAAAGGGCTCGACAGTCTGTTCCGGCAAATCTTCCATGTCTGTGCGCTTTTTATGCCAGAAGCTGCGCTGTACATCCCGGCAGTAATTGCGGGTGACAGTAAGCAGCCATGCGCGGGTGTGCTCTTCATCAGCGAAGACCGGTTGTTTTTCCATGACCTTTAAAAATATCGTCTGCGCGGCATCCTCCGCATCCTGCGTATTTTTAAGCAGCAAAAGACTGAGGCGGTAGACCATCGTGTAATAGCATTCGTAGAGATTTTTACATTCCGATATGCCTGTATTTATGTTTTCGTGGGAGTTCATAGATATGTTCGCAGCCGGATAGTAAGATCGTCAGATCCGCTGCTTTCCTCCTTTCATTTACTACACGAATGGGGAAACCAAAATATCCGAAAAACTTTAATCAATCAGACCTTTTTTCTTTTTCTCACGCATTTCTTTAAAAAAAC
Organism: Lachnospiraceae bacterium; assembly: GCA_022771765.1. Lineage (GTDB taxonomy): Bacteria > Bacillota > Clostridia > Lachnospirales > Lachnospiraceae > W0P33-017. The sequence continues at coordinate 24,680 of JALELN010000025.1, forward strand.
CGGTGAGAATGGCGGAACATTCCTCCTGTAAAATGCCGGTCTCAATCTCTACCTGATGGTTGAAGGCGGGAAATTGCAACAGATTTAAAAGTGAGCCGGCGCAACCTGCTTTCGGATTCATCGTACCGATATACACCTTTGGAATCCTTGCCTGGACGATGGCACCGGCACACATCTGGCACGGTTCGAGCGTCACGTACATGGTGCACTGTTCCAGACGCCAGTCGCCGGTCTTTTTGCTTGCCTTGTGGATCGCGTTTATCTCTGCGTGTGAGAGTGTATTTTTGTCGGTCTTGCGGCGGTTGTAGCCGCGCGCAATGATCTTGTCATCCGCGACGAGCACGCAGCCGATGGGAACCTCACCGAGGGCGTAGGCTTTTCTGGCTTCGCGCAGTGCGGCGCGCATATATTTTTCTTCCGGTGACATTTTTTTCATTTTACTGTCGTAATCCTTTCAGTTGTGTTATAATGTTACAACGATTATAACACACAAATACAATAGGAAATAGATCGACATGAATTTTATATATGAGACCGCACGTATGCAAATACGGGTATTGAACGGCACATACGCGGAAAAGTCGTTGCAGTTCTATGAGGAAGACCGTGAGCTGTTTGAGCGCTATGAACCGACACGCCCCCAGAATTTTTATACAGAAAACTATCACCGCTATCTGATGAATTATGAATATAATCAGATATTAAAAGGTACGATGATGCGCTACTGGTTTTTCCCCAAGGAAGAGCCGGGCAGAATTATAGGAACCGTGAGCCTCAGAAATATCACGCACGGTTCCTACAATAAATGTGAGATCGGATATAAGCTTTCAAGCGCGTATCAGGGAATGGGATATGCGAAAGAGGGGATCGCGCGGGTCATACAGATCGCTTTTACGGAGCTGGATCTGCACCGGATCGAGGCATGCTGTATGCCGGGCAATGAGCCGTCCATCAACCTGTTGGAATCACTGGATTTCAGGCTGGAAGGTAAGCTCCGGAAATATGCCTTGATTCAGGGGCAGTATGAGGATCACCTGCTCTTTAGTCTGCTTCAGTGATTGCTATACACCAGTAGCCGAAGGGCGCGTCTGCGTCATTACTGCTCTTGTCGGGCAGAAAATCCGGAAATCCGAAGATAGCGGCGAGAACATGTTCCTGCCGGTAACGGATGCCGGGGACTCCGATGAACCATTTGTGCTCTTTGGCAGAGGGCACTTCTCCAAAGATAAGATGGCGATAAGTAAAAAAACCATGAAGCAGAAAGCTGTTGTTGCACAGATGCCAGTTGGATGGCGGAAGAAGACGAAGATCCTTCAGCTCTGCCCGCACACAACAGATTTCCTGATTGGAGAACGGCTGCATGAGGGGTAGTGTAGTGGTCAGATGCTGCCAGGTCTCCTGCCACGAACCGGGCGCAGTGATCTGCGAAGCGCTTTCGTCGGAGAGAGTCTGATCTGCGGGACTTATGTCAGGTTGTTCGGATATAACGGAAAAAACCGGCATTTTCCGCTGCGGAAGCTCTGTGGACTGGATGACCTTTTCTTCTTGTGGGGGAGCTGCAGGATCAGGCAGGGGTGTGTTCTGCGGTTGATAGACCCGAAAGCTCTCCCAGTCGATCGGCGCTTCGTCCCACTGACTGACAAAACAGATTTTGTCGGCAGCCACAAGCAGGATACCGGCTACGTCTGAGATGGTATATTGACTTTCACTGAGTTTTGGCTGCTTTAAAGTAAAACGTCGATCCGCATTTCCACCGGAAAATGGCACATCACCGAGTGGAAAGCCGAGAATCCGGTCATTCTCTCTGACAAACAGATAAAGACATGCGGCAGGCGTAGAAAGAACCGTGCCTCTCATATGCAGTTCTATGGTTGTTGTTTCTCCTCTCATTTCGATTTTTGCAAATCCGGCATTGGAGGTTTTTTGATTCTGCTCATAAGCATAAATATAGGAAAAGAATCTCCGATATTCGGACATAGTGACTCCTTATAGGTGCATTTGTATAATTTATTTCTATCATGACAAAAATATGCAGAGAAAATGCTGGTTTTGACATTGACAAATCTGTTATCTGCGTATATCATAAAATAGTAATTATTATTATTTTGCGAGGAAAATGTCATGTTAAAATACAGCAGGCAAAGAGAATCCATCAAAAAATTTCTGATGACGCGCACGGATCATCCGACGGCAGAGATGATCTATGAGAACCTCCGGAAGGAATATCCGAAGATCAGTCTGGGAACGGTGTACAGAAACCTGTCTCTTTTATCTGATATCGGGGAGATCCAGACGATTTCCACAGGGGTCGGACCAGACCGTTTTGATGGGAACGCCAAGCCGCATTATCATTTTATCTGTAAGAACTGCGGTCAGGTAATGGATCTGAAAATGCAGGGGCTGGAGCATATCAATCTTCTTGCCCAGCATGAGTTTCCGGGTATCATTGAAGGGCACAGCGTGTTTTTTTACGGAAGATGCGAGGCATGCATAGAGCCTGAAAAATAGTTACAAAATAGGATTGACAGAAAAACAAAAACATGATATAAAATTAGTAATGATTCCTAAAATGTGAATCAAGGCGAAATATATTCGCTGAAATATATCTTTTAAGAAAAGAAAGGATGGAAAAAAATTATGGCAAAGTTTGTATGTTCAGTATGTGGTTATGTTTATGAGGGAGATGCGGCTCCTGAGAAGTGCCCGCAGTGTAATGCACCTGCTTCTAAGTTTACCGAGCAGAGCGGAGATATGAGCTGGGCAGCTGAGCATGTTGTAGGCGTAGCACAAGGTGTACCTCAGGATATCATCGATGATCTGAGAGCGAACTTCAACGGTGAGTGCTCAGAGGTTGGTATGTATCTTGCAATGGCACGTGTTGCTCATCGTGAGGGTTATCCTGAGATCGGTTTATACTGGGAGAAGGCAGCTTACGAAGAGGCAGAGCATGCTGCAAAGTTTGCAGAGCTGTTAGGTGAAGTTGTTACCGATTCTACAAAGAAGAACCTTGAGATGCGTGTTGAGGCTGAGAACGGCGCTACCGCAGGAAAGACAGATCTTGCTAAGAGAGCAAAGGCATTGAACCTTGACGCAATCCATGATACCGTTCATGAGATGGCTAGAGACGAGGCAAGACATGGCAAGGCATTCAAGGGATTACTGGAGAGATACTTCGGCTAATAAAATACTTTAAAAAATTGGTATTTCAGAGGATAGATAACAATGTTGTCTATCCTCTTTTTTAAAAATGTGATAAACTATAAATAAAAATCAGAACAGTGAAGGTACAGCATTGTTCTGTAAGATTTATACGAGGAGGATATTTATGAAAAAACATGTAAAAAAGACGCTGTGTTTCATATTAATGCTCAGCGTACTGGTAATGTTAGTGCCGCAGCAGCCTGTACAGGCGGCAGAAAAAGAAATGAACATTCATGCACTCTATCTGGAGACAAATGACAAGGGGGAATCTGTGCTTGTAGAGTCGAAGGGAAATTATCTGCTCATGGATCTGGGTTCGTACGGAAATCTCGATGCGATTGTCCGGTATCTGAAATCATTGGGAATTACGCAGGTGGATCTCTATTTCAGTCACCTTCATCTGGATCATAATGGCGGCGGTAAGACCGGCAATTCAGTTACCGGAGGACTGGAAAAACTGACCGCTTCCGGAATCTCCATACATAAAATGTATCTGCCTGATCCGTCATTGGCGCCGGAATCCGTTGATTATCCTGAAAAATACAGCAGAATTCAGGCATTTATGAAAAATGCGAATATCGTGTACCTGAAACCCGGGGATCAGTTTTCGGTTGGAGATGCGGATGTCCGGATCATTGGTCCTGTGAATACAGATCAGTTCCATCCGGATGATTATGCGGACAAACAGTCTTCCGGTGACGGCGGAGAAGAGATTGTAAAGTATACCTATTATGAAAACAACTGTGGATTAGTCGCAAAGGTTACCTGTGGTGGTGTTTCATATCTTTCAGTAGGAGATATTCTTGAGGATGAAGTTGCCCAACTGTTAAAGGAGAGCAAGGAACTGCTGAAGGCAGATATTCTGAAGCTGTCACACCATGGAACGGGATCAGGAAATACGGAAGAGTTTTTAGCTGCCGTACAACCCGCCTATGCATTTGCACAGAATACCGGTCTTACCGGAAAGAGTGCCTCTACAAAGAAATGGCTGACGAACATTTCCCGAAAGAGAAGTGTTGAGACAGGTATGTGTTATCTTGTGGCAAATGAGGAAAAGAATTTGATTTATGAAGTGAAGGGTGATCAGATTCGTCTTTATGAAAATCAAATAGACGCCGAACATATGTTGAAGGGCTGGGTACGTCTGACCGGTGGTGACGGTGAGTTTCGCAGTATCGACCGCTATTATTTTGATGATAATGGGCAGCCTCTGACCGGAGTTCAAAAGGTGGATGGACATTATTTCTATTTTGGAAAAGGCGGTTGCATGCAGTATGGAAATTACACGGAAGCCGGTGTTTATCAGGGATGGAAGAGCGATAATGATGAGAAACGTTATTTTACCTTCAGTCCGGATAAAGAGTACGCTTATATGGCATACGGTTTTACAAAGATTGGCAACCAGACCTTTTATTTTGATGAAAATGGAAATAAAGTAGATGGAAACACCCGTACGATTCTGAAAAAGATTGGAAAATATCAGTATGGAATCGGAAAAAGCGGTGCTGTGGTAATAGATAACTGGGCAACCATTGGCAAGAATAAATATTATTTTGACAAGCAGGGGCGTATGGCTGCATCTCGTATTGTGAAAATAAAAGGAGTCAGCTATTATTTCGACAAAAACGGAAAGATGGTTCGTGGTACGGGAGGAAAAACGATTCTGCAGAAGGTTGGAAAATATCAATACGGAATCGGAAAGAGCGGAGCGCTCGTCATGGCTAATTGGGCAACCATTGGAAAAGACAAATATTATTTTGACAAGCAGGGACATATGGTTACATCACAGATTATGAAAATAAAAGGAGTCAGCTATTATTTTGGTGATAACGGAAAGATGCTTCGCAGTATGGGAAGCAAAAAACTGGAGATTACCGTTAAGGGTGTTCGTTATCAGGTTGGAACCAGTGGTGCGTTGAAAAAAATTTAAAACAGAAAAAACCGGAGCGAATTTATTTTGTTGTTCGCTCCGGTTTTTTAAAATTGTTTGTCTCAGATTTCATCAAGATCTTTGCCGCCCAGCGAGCAGTAGTCGATAAAAAGCTGTGTAAATGTATCATCGTCAAGATTGGTTTCATCTATGGAGAGAAGAATTTTTTCCCAATCCGCATCGGCGTGGGATACATTGGCATGAATGTAGGTTGTCCAGTCTCTCAGCGCTTCCATACGCGCGGAAGTTCCTTTATATTTTTTACAGATTGAATGCATATGAATTCCTCCTTGTGAATCATTTCATTTTATTTTATAATATTATAGCAGTAACAAAACTTATTTCAAGAGGGATAACGGATATGAAAGTAAGACAAAAGAAAACGAGAAAAACGGTGGCCATGTTGTTGATGATGGTACTTTTTACAGGAACGACAGCCATACCTTGCGGTGCGTCAGAAGTGATGACGGATACATCAGAGAATATACTCATCGCACTGAAAGAGGGAACAAACGAGTCAGAGGAAACGCAGAAAGAGCAGATCGATCAACCAGAAGAAGAACCGAAGAAACCAGCAGAAAAATCGAAGCCTGTTCAGTTGAAACAGCCGACTGCCTTTCAGGCAGAAGCCGTAAAGAACGGTATTCAGCTGAGCTGGAAGAAAGTTTCCAAGGCACAGAAATATGAGATCTATCGGAAGGTCAGCGGTGCGGACGGTGGTTACACATTGATCAAGCTGACAAAAAAATGTACTTACACAGACAGAACAGTCGAGTACGGCGTCACATATCTTTACAAAGTGCGTGCGACTGCTGTCTCAGGAGGCAAAACATACAAGAGCGTATTGAGTGAGAAGGCACGTTGCTACACCTATTTTGTAGATCCTTCAAAGCCCATGGTGGCATTGACATTCGATGACGGACCGAGTCAGTATACGGCAGGAATCCTGGATTCATTGGAGCAATATAAATCACGTGCCACATTTTTTGAGGTCGGATACCGGGTGAATCAGTATAAGGATACTGTTCTTAGAATAGATCAGCTGGGCTGTGAAATTGGCAATCATTCCTATGATCACGCTTCACTTGGGAATGCTTCTGCCTCAAAGATTCGCAGTGAGATATCAAAAACAGATGCCAGAATCAAGGCGGTCACAGGAAAAAAACCAACACTTTTGCGTCCACCGTACGGTAATCGTGGCAGCAGTCTGAAACAGAATGCAGGAAAACCGATGATTTTATGGTCAATCGATACGCGTGACTGGGAGTCAAGAAATGCGGATAAGGTTTGCCGGATTGTGATGAATCAGGTGTCAGATGGAGATATTATTCTGATGCATGACGCCTACAGTTCTTCGCGGGACGCGGCTAAAAGGATTATTCCGGCACTCAAAAGAAAAGGCTATCAGCTCGTGACGATATCAGAACTGGCACAGTACAAAAAGGTGACCCTGACTGCCGGAAACAGTTATTTCGAAATGTAATGCGCGGATGAATTGACAAAACACCATAAAGCCGTTATAATGAAAGCTCCGGGCAGCTGGGGTGTTAGCGGTACCCTGTACCAGCAATCCGCTATAGCTGGAGTGAGATTCTGCCCCGGGTCTTTTCATTGTGAAGCAGCCCCCTGTAAGCGGCGTAGACGTTTGGGTCTTGCGCAATAGGAACCTGCGAACCGTGTCAGGTCAGGAATGGAGCAGCACTAAACAGGACCTCTTATGTGCCGCGAGGGTGCCTGGGCTGAGCTGGCTGCAGGAGTAACGTTCATGGTGTGGATTCAAAGCAGAATGCCCGGTTTGAAACAAATAAAAGATATCCTGACTTCCCTGTATGAGGTCAGGATTTTTTTACTAGGTTTTTTCATATGTTTTTGTTAGAATAGTATAATTTTATTGTAAAATTTGTCGATAAAATAGCTAAAAGCACAAAAAGGAGCTTTTCATGGCCACACGACAGATTAAAGATGAGTATATCAGGCGAAATATTCAATATGAGAACCTGACCCGCGCAAATCGGTTTTTCACGAGTGCGCTTTTTGTCGTGCCTGTAGGAATGGGGGCTCTGGAATGCCTGATTAAAGAGGATCTTTGGCATTATGGAAACACGTGGCTTTGGATTATTGTGTCAGAGATTCTGTTTGCCGTTACAGTCTGGATGATTCATCGAAAGGCTGAGGACCGTTATGGAGATCATCGCTATTTTTTGTATGAGGTATGGGCGGTATACCTGATAGCGACAGATTTGCTGTCATTTAATCTTCAGAGCTCTGTCATTGCCCAGATTTTGTTGTGGAGTGCATCCCTAAAATTTATCACTTCTTATCTGTCCAGCGGCAGATGGTCTACGATCGGCCTGACGATGCAGTTTGTTACAGCGGTGGGGCTGATCTTTTATCATAAGCTGGGAGCGGATATTGTTGCTTATAATGTGATGCTGATGTATGCGTGCCGTATGCTTTCTGATTATGCGTACCGGCTCTATGTTCAGAAGACAGAGGATCGATGGATGTTACGTCGGGCCAACAGAGAGTCTGCACTTGATCCGATGAGTGGCTTGTATAATCGGCGCGGATTTGAGCCGAAAGCCGCACAAATGTTACAGCTGTGCAGAAAAAAACGCCAGTCTGCGGGAATCATAATGATAGATATTGATAATTTTAAAAAATATAATGATGCTTTCGGACATCCTGAGGGTGATAAGTGTATTATCGCTGTGGCAAAACAGCTTCAGCGTCTTACAAGAGAGATCGGCGGAACCTGCGCGCGTATCGGAGGAGAGGAGTTTGTGGTGATGGTGTGCGGTGTCAGCGAGGTGGATTTTTTACAGTTTGCGAATAAGCTGAAAATGGCGGTTGAAGAGCTGAAGCTGTCGCAGGCACCTGGCAATTTTTATCCGTATGTGACGATCAGTATGGGCGTAGAGCATCGCAAACGGATCATGACGGAAACCTACGAGGAACTGTATCATCGGGCAGATCAGGCGCTTTACCATGCAAAGGAAAGCGGCAGAAACTGTATCTATATGAGAGAGACGCGTGTGAGTACAGGAATGAACCGGTACTTTGCCTAGTTTGAAAGTAGGATAAATGAGAGTGGGTATAAGGGGGATGAAAGCATTTCAATGGATGAGAAAATCTGTGTCATTGTCCCGATACACAATGTGGAAAAATATTTAAATAGTTGTATAGATTCGATTGTAAAACAGACGTATTCAAATCTGGAAATTATTCTGGTTGATGATGGTTCCACAGATGCCTGTCCGCAGTTATGCGACCAATGGGCGCAAAAAGATGGCCGAATTCGTGTTATTCACAAGACTATGGGAGGAGTATCAGAGACCAGAAATGCAGCACTTGATATATGTACTTCTGAATGGATTACATTTGTGGACAGTGATGACCGGATTCATCGGCAGGCTCTTGAGAAAATGATGCAGGCCGCAAAACGGGAGGAGGTAACGTTTGTTATGGCCTCCTACCGGAGAGTGACAGATGAGGAAACGCTGGAGGAAAAACAGATTGATGCGCTGTCCTATGAGGTGATCGGTTCACAGGAGGCATTGAAGTCACTGTATACAGGAAAAAAGCATCGAACTGTTGCATGGGCGAAATTATATCACCGGTCGTTGTGGGAAGAGAATCGTTTTCCGGTGGGCAGAAAGCATGAAGATGAAGCTGTGATGCACAGGCTCATGTTTCAAGCCGGGAAAATTGTGTGTTCAGCAGATGAGATCTATTTTTACAGAACACGGCCGGGAAGTATTATGGCTGACCCGGACAGAATACGAAATGCAGATATTTTTAAAGCACTATGGGAGCGCCAGGAATTTTTTGAACAACATCAGCTGGATGAGCTGGCAGCGATCAACGTGAATTTTATACTGGACAGGCTTATGGACCGGGCAGCTGCGCAAAAAAGGAATCGTATTTCCCAGATGTGTATGAGAGAATATTTTGACAGATTAAAGCCATATCATAGGGAGATTACGCTCAGGAACCATGTGAAACACCTGATTTATATGATATCTCCAATGTTGTATAACAGGTTTGTTCAGTGCTGGAAAAGATATGATGAGATCAGGAGAGGTACATCATGAATAAGGAACTCATAAGTGTGATTGTACCAGTCTACGGAGTGGAACAGTATTTGCCGGATTGTCTGAATAGTCTGATTCATCAGACCTATGAGCATCTGGAAATTATTCTGGTTGACGACCGGTCACCGGATCGTTCAGGTGAGATTTGTGATCAATATGCTACCAAAGATCCGCGCATCAAGGTGATTCATCTGAACAGAAATAGCGGGGCTGCTGTTGCCAGAAATAAAGGGATAGATGCCGCTTCGGGAGAGTATCTTTTTTTTGCGGACGGTGATGACTGGCTGGTATCCGATACAATAGAATATTTACTCATGAATATGAGAAAATATAACGCAGACTGTTGTGTTGGAGGATGTATTACGGTTTTGGAGGGAGGGGACGGTTCACTTGAATACTGCAGGCGTAAGCAAGTACCTGACCGGTGTCTGAGTGCGAGAGAGGCGATGAGACATGTGCTGTTGCGGGAATCTGCCGTCTGGAATCGTCTGTACCGCCGCAGCGCATTTGATGATATCCGATTTCCGGAGGGAAGGATCAATGAGGATGAACCTGTTGCATTATGGCTGTATTCCCGGATGGAACGGATCGTATTTCTGGAAAAAGCTACCTACTTTTATCGGAAGCGGAAAAACAGTGTGACGACATCCGCCTTTTCGTTAAGAGAGCTTGATTGTGTGACAAATAGCAGAGAAAATCTGGAGTTTGTAAAAACGGTTGATCCGGATCTGATTCCGGCCGCTGAATTCAAGTATATAAAAACAATGTTGTGGTGTTATGTAAACCTTAGGAAGTTAAAGGCTCCTCAGGCCCGGGAAGCAGGGAAGGAGCTGCACAGGGAAATACGAAAAAACCGGCGCATAGCGCTTCGAAATCCTTATCTGGGAGTTTTGTTAAAGGTGCTGGCTGTTTTGTGTGCATTGTAAATGATAATCAATGGTATCGGTGCATTTGCATTGATGCCATTTTTATGTTGAGCATAAAAATGAAATCGTATATAATAGGTAATGGAATGTAATTGAAATAAAAAGGAAAACATATTAACAATACACTCAAGGAAAGGAATGAACGATATGAAAAGAATAGGTTTACTGACGAGCGGCGGCGATTGTCAGGCGTTGAACGCAGCAATGCGCGGTGTCGTAAAGGGACTTAGCGAGAATACGGAGGAACTGGAGGTCTATGGATTCCTGAATGGTTACAAAGGACTGATTTATGGAAATTATAAGCTTCTGACCTCTGCAGATTTTTCAGGTATTCTGACAAAGGGCGGCACGATCCTTGGATCATCTCGTCAGCCGTTTAAGCTGATGCGTGTTCCGGATGAGAACGGTCTGGACAAGGTCGAGGCGATGAAGCAGAATTATTACAAGTTGAACTTGAATTGTCTCGTGATCCTCGGTGGAAACGGAACGCAGAAGACCGCGAATCTGCTGCGAGAGGAGGGTCTGAATGTTATTCACCTGCCGAAGACGATCGATAACGACATATACGGAACAGACGTAACATTTGGTTTCCAGAGTGCGATTAACATTGCGTGTGAGGCGATTGATTGTATTCATACAACCGCAGCTTCCCATAACCGTGTGTTTATCGTGGAGGTTATGGGACACAAGGTCGGCTGGCTGACTCTGTACGCAGGAATGGCTTCCGGCGCGGATATTATTCTGCTTCCTGAGATTCCGTACGATATAGATAAGGTCATTGAGGCAATTGATAAGCGAACCAAGGCAGGCAAGGGCTTTACGATCCTTGCTGTGGCAGAGGGTGCCATTTCTAAAAAGGATGCAGAGCTTTCCAAGAAGGAGTATAAAAAGAAACTGGAGAACTACAAATATCCGTCCGTTTCTTATGAGATCGCGGATCTGATCAAGGAAAAGACCGGCATTGAGGTGCGTGTCACAGTTCCCGGCCATACACAGCGTGGCGGCAGTCCCTGCCCCTATGACCGTGTATTGTGTACCAGACTTGGTGCAGAAGGAGCAAGAGCCATCATGGAAGAGGATTACGGAAACATGATTGCAATGGTGAACGGAAAGATCAAACGTGTGCCTCTGGGAGATGTGGCAGGAAAGCTGAAGACGGTAGATCCTGATTCACAGATTATTAAGCAGGCAAAATATGTAGGAATCAGTTTTGGTGATTAATCATGGCTTATACGGCGTTATACCGGAAGTTTCGCCCGAACGAATTTGAGGATGTCAAAGGGCAGGAACATATTGTAACAACTCTAAAAAATCAAATAAAAGCAGACCGAATCGGACATGCCTATCTGTTTTGCGGGACACGTGGAACCGGTAAAACGACCGTAGCGAAGATTTTTGCGAAGGCAGTCAATTGTGAGCACCCGGTGGATGGCAGTCCCTGTGGGGAGTGCGCTTCCTGCCGGGCGATTGCTGCCGGGAGCTCCATGAATGTGATTGAGATTGATGCCGCGTCTAATAACGGTGTGGATAATATCCGTGAGATCAGGGAGGAAGTAAACTATTCTCCGACGGAGGGGCGCTACAAGGTCTATATTATTGATGAGGTTCATATGCTCTCCATAGGAGCCTTCAATGCGCTGTTAAAGACGCTGGAGGAGCCGCCTTCTTATGTTATTTTTATTCTGGCGACCACGGAGGCGCATAAGATACCGATCACGATTCTTTCCCGCTGCCAGCGTTATGATTTCCGGCGTATTTCGATCGACACGATTTCTGCCAGGCTGAGTGAGCTTATGGTGCAGGAGGGCGTGGAGGTTGAGGATAAAGCGATTCGCTATGTAGCGAAGGCAGCAGACGGTTCGATGCGTGATGCGTTAAGCCTTTTAGATCAGTGTATTGCGTTTTATCTGGGACAGAAGCTGACTTATGATCATGTACTGGAAGTGCTTGGAGCGGTGGATACGGAGATTTTTTCTGCTCTGCTCCGCAAAATATTGGATAAACATATTACCGGAGCGATCGCTCTGCTGGAGGAACTGGTCATTCAGGGCAGGGAGCTGGGTCAGTTTGTGGTGGATTTTACGTGGTATCTGCGAAATCTCCTGCTGGTACAGAGCGCAGATGACATGGAGGATGTTCTGGACATCTCCAGCGAGAACTTAAAGCTTCTCAAAGAGGAGGCACTGCTTGTAAAGCCGGAGACGCTCATACGTTTTATCCGCGTGTTTTCCGAACTGTCCAACCAGATCAAATATTCCACACAGAAACGTATTTTGATCGAGATTGCGATCATTAAGCTGTGCCGGCCGGCCATGGAGCAGGATTATGAGAGTCTCATGCAGCGTATGGATGATCTGGAGAAAAAGATAGAGGGTGGTACCTTTACCGTGACAGCGTCCGAAGAAAGCAGTCCGAAAACTGCGGATTCGCAGGGAACATCTATGTCGACGCGTAAGCGCCCGGAGCTGCCAAAGGCGATTCCTGAGGATGTTCAGAATCTTGTGAAAAACTGGAATCTGGTGCTGGGCGACCTGAGCGGACTTGTTCGTAATTATCTGAAGCAGGCGCATCTTTCACTGGGAGGAGGAAATGTACTACTCATTGTGTTAGAAGACACGGTTGCGGTTGCATTTTTAAGCGAGGAAGAACACCTCGCGGAGATTCGTGAGGCGATTGAAAAAAATATTGGAAAACAGGTAGAGATCAGTATTACTGCCAATGAGACCGGACAGCCTTTCGGGGAGGTCTATGCGGATTTGGAGCAGCTGATACAGATGGATATTGTGGTAGAGGATGATTCAGAAGGAGGATTTTAAAATGGCAAAGCGAGGCGGTTTCCCCGGTGGAATGCCCGGAAATATGAATAATCTGATGAAACAGGCACAGAAGATGCAGCGTCAGATGGAGGAGGCAAGCAAGGAGATCGAGGAGAAGGAGATCACAGCGGCAGCAGGTGGTGGTGTGGTTGAGGTCACGGTATCCGGAAAAAAAGAGGTTACAAAGATCAAGATTGACCCTGAAGCGGTGGATCCTGATGATGTGGAAATGCTGGAGGATCTGATCATGGCAGCTATCAATGAGGCAATGCGCCAGATGGATGAATATTCCCAGCAGTCCATGTCAAAGATCACCGGAGGCATCGGCGGAATGGGTGGATTAGGCGGATTGCCTTTCTAAAAACGAGAAGGGGAACAGAGTCATGGACTATTACAGCAAACAGATCAACCAATTGGTAGAGGCGCTGTCCATGCTTCCCGGGATCGGGTCAAAGACGGCGCAGCGTCTTGCCTTTTATATACTGAGTATGCCAAAGGAGGATGCAGAGCGCCTTGCAAACTCGATTACACAGGCGCGCAATAATGTGCGTTACTGCAAGCAATGCTTTACGTTGACCGACGATGAGATCTGTCCGATCTGTAAAGATGAGAAGCGCAACCATAAGGTCATTATGGTGGTAGAAAATACGAGAGATCTGGCAGCCTACGAAAAAACCGGAAAGTTTGAAGGTGTTTACCATGTACTGCACGGAGCCATCTCCCCGATGCTTGGCATCGGACCGGGAGATATCCGTTTAAAAGAGCTGATGCAGAGACTTCAGGGAGATGTTGATGAGGTCATTATTGCGACAAACTCCTCTCTTGAGGGCGAGACGACTGCCATGTATATCAGTAAGCTCATCAAACCGACGGGTATCAAGGTGACACGTATTGCAAGTGGTGTACCGGTGGGTGGTGATCTGGAATATATCGATGAAGTCACACTTCTCCGCGCACTGGAGGGAAGAACAGAATTATAGTAATTATTCAGAAAAAGGATTCGGGTATGAGAAAAATGCTCATTACCCGATTTTTTTTATATAATGAACACCATTCGGCAAATTTTGCGTATGTCTCATGTTACTGTAAAACCAAAAGTAAGAAAAGGGGGCATATGTCTAATGGAAACCACTATGACAGATCACAGTACGAAAGAGGACAAGAAAAGGCTTCAGCTACCAAAGAATATCCGTCAGATCGGAAATATACAGGGCCCGGTGCGCATTTACGTTGAGGATTACGTGTATACATATCTGCACGGAAGCGGCAGACCCGGCTGGGCACACAGAGGCAGCATTTTCCTTGGAAACCGCTGCCAGGAGAATGGGCAAAAATTCATCTTTATCAGTGGCCTGGTACATATACCGGACGAGTGTTTTCAAGACGGTATCCCGGAATTCACAGATCTGATGTGGGGCGGTATCTATCAGGAGATGAAGCAGTTTTATGAAGATGTAGAAATTCTTGGCTGGGGTATGGATCTTGCAGGTACTTCGGCAAAGCTTACCGGTGATCTGGAGCGAATTCATCGGAATGCTTTCCAGGGCCAGGACAAGCTCCTTTTTCTCATGGATTCGTTGGAAAATGAAGAAGCGTTCTATGTGTATGAGAAAAATATGCTGCGTCGGCGGGATGGATATTATGTCTACTATGAAAAAAATCCACAGATGCAGGAATATATGATGCAGGGAAAGGATGAAAAGGAGGCAAGGCCTGAGGTCGATCCGCAGAGAGGAGTCGTGACGAGTTATCGGGCGATCACTGCGGAAAAAAGCCGTAAGAGCGGAAAGGGTTTTCATGCTTTTGTTTACGTGGCAAGTCTGGCACTTTTGGCATCGGTTTCTGCAATGGGAATAAATATGATGAGTAGCGCCGGAAAAATTCATAGACTGGAAGAAGTTGTTTCTTATCTTCAGACAGATAAGACAAGCGTGGAATCGGAGACAACCGCTCAGGGAGCAGAAACAGGGCCGCAGATGATGGAAGACGTGGAAGGCACTTCCGGAGCAGCTGTACAAACTGAAAAACAGGAAATCGGGACAAAACTGCAGACAGAGTCAGATCTGAGCGGAAGTGATATTGAGATGGAAGAAACGGAGAAAAATGCAGCGGAAGTTACACAGAAGGATGAAGAAAAAGAGCCGCAGGCAGATGGAAAGACAGTAGAAGCAGAAACAGAAGAGACACAAAAGCCATCCGTCAAGCCACAGGAGACAGAAGAAAAAGAGGATAAAGAAGAGAAAAAGAAAGAAGAATCGAAGGCACAGACAGCAGCAGCCTTTGCGGATCAGGATTATTATATTGTGCAAAAAGGTGAGAGTTTGCTTGGAATCAGTCAGAAAATATATGGAAAAGATTACACCAAAGAGCTGTGTGAGCGTAATGAGCTGGAGGACGAGAATAAAATATATGCCGGTCAAAAACTTTTATTATTGGATAAATAGTGCTATAATGAAAAAATCCCAATTGACTTTGGAAAGTGAGAAAACCTTATGGCGACAATACAAAAGCACAATTTCCGAACGGTGGAGGTAGACCGGGAGGATCTGGATAGAAAACTGAAAGCGCATCGCAGGAAGGTGGCGGCGGTGGTGATTCTTGTGCTGCTTCTTTTGCTGGCAGCAGTAATTGTCACCTATATTTATTATGAAAATAAAATATACAGTACATACGATGTTGTTTCATCTACTCCGCGCTCTGATATCAGCGCTTCTGATTTCACGGAATTTCAGGGAAAACTGCTCAAGTGTACGAATGACGGAGCGGTATATACGGATCTTTCGGGAAATCTGATCTGGAATCAGACATATGAAATGGATCATCCGGTGGTACAGAAGAATGGCAGTTATGTTGTGATATATGAGCTGAACGGAACGCAGGTGTATATTTTGGATACATTGAACCTTCAGGGCAGCATCCGAACGACCATGCCTATTCAGAAGGTCAGCATTGCCGCACAGGGAACGGTGGCTATTCTTATGGAAAATGAGGGAACGAGTTATCTGCAGCTTTACGATAAATCGGGCGGGCAGCTTGCATCCGGAGAATTGCATGTACAGAACAGCGGCTATCCGTTGGATGTGGCGCTGTCAGAAAACGGCGAAAAGCTGGCGGTGTCCATGCTTGACATTAATGGCGGCAGTGTAAAGACAGTGATTGCTTTCTATAATTTCGGAACTGTTGGTCAGAATTCGATCGATAAGATAGTGAGTTCCTATAGCTATGCGGATATGGTGATACCTCAGATCCGGTATCTGGCAGAAGATACGATGGTCGCTTTCGGAGATAACCGTGTGATTTTGTTTACCGGTGCGCAGAAACCGGCGGAAGAAAAGTCTATTGAATTGAAAGATGAGGTTAAAAGTATTTTTTATGATCAAACGCATTTTGGTCTGATTTATGACGCTGCAGACGGAAAAAACCATCGTCTGGAATATTATGATATTTCAGGCCGGCAGCTTTTGAATTTTGATTTTGATACGGATTACACGAATGTGGAAATTCTTGCGAATGGAGAGTTGTGTATTCTGGGAGAGAGTAGTTGTGAAATTTTCAATGGACGCGGTGTTCGAAAATTTCAATGTGATTTTCAGGAGCATCTATATCAGATTTTGTCCGGAAGAATGCAGTCAGATTATATTTTTATTCTTGAAGGTGAAATGCAGAAGGTAAAGCTCAGATGATAGAGATAAGTAAAAATACAATTTTAGCGGCAGCATGCATCTGGTTGTTTGTTTGTTCCTTAAGAGGCTATTATAAAGGATTTCTAAGGGAGGCCTATACGGTGGCAGAGATCGTTGTCGCGCTGGTCTGCCTCTGGGCACTGGCGCGTCGCGTGACGATCTTTACCGAAGGTATACCGACTTTTGGCGGATTTCTTGTAATTCTGTTTGTGTTGCGCTGGATTGGT
Source organism: Lachnospiraceae bacterium (assembly GCA_022771765.1). Classification (GTDB taxonomy): domain Bacteria; phylum Bacillota; class Clostridia; order Lachnospirales; family Lachnospiraceae; genus W0P33-017. Next base: position 41,557 of record JALELN010000025.1, read on the forward strand.
AAATTTTTGGATATTGTGAATCGTATACCGATTTTGGGTGGCATGAATCGTACACTCGGTGTGTTGCTTGGTTTTTTTAAAGGATTGCTGGTGCTTGGTCTGTTGTATAGCTGGCTGGGCAGCAGTATTTCTATATAAATATAAAAAATTAAAACAAAGTAAAAAAAGGTGTTGACAATTGTCGAACCAGATGATATTATGAACAAGCTGTCGCGTGCGATTGAGAATCAAATAAATCGACGAACAGCAAAAAATAAATAAAAAAGTTCTTGACAAACAAAAACAATTTAGATATAATATAAAAGCTGTTTAACGAAATGGCAAGAACAAAGAACCTTGATAACTGAACAGTGAAATAACCTTGAAAGATTTGAAAAAGAGAGAAAAACAGGATGGAAGTCGGATACGATGAATCAAATTTATTTGATGAAGCGCATATGACGACAGACGAGTTTGGCGAACGCCAAACAGCGAGATGAAGCGAAGCGGAATCGAGCGGTTTTTCTCGGATTGTGAACTAACTTTATTAAAACAGTAAAAAACGGTT
>JALELN010000044.1 GCA_022771765.1 Lachnospiraceae bacterium
TGGAGGAATTCACATGTTAGTATCTGCGAAAGAAATGTTAGAAAAGGCAAAAGCCGGACACTACGCAGTAGGTCAGTTCAACATCAACAACCTGGAGTGGACAAAGGCAATTCTTTTAACTGCACAGGAGTTAAACTCTCCTGTCATCCTTGGCGTATCTGAGGGAGCCGGAAAATATATGACCGGGTTCAAGACTGTTGCCGCTATGGTAAAGGCAATGGATGAGGAGCTTGGAATAACAGTTCCCGTGGCATTACACTTAGATCACGGTACTTACGAAGGATGCTACAAGTGTATTAAAGCCGGTTTCACCTCTATCATGTTCGATGGTTCACACTATCCGATCGAGGAGAATATCGCAAAGACCACTGAGTTAGTAAACGTTGCACATGCAATGGGTCTGTCCATCGAGGCAGAGGTCGGCTCTATCGGTGGTGAGGAAGACGGTGTTGTCGGTATGGGCGAGTGTGCTGATCCCGATGAGTGCAAGGCGATTGCAGATCTTGGCGTTGATATGCTGGCAGCAGGTATCGGTAACATTCACGGCAAATATCCTGCAAACTGGGCAGGTTTAAGTTTTGAGACTCTGGATGCCGTTCAGCAGAAGACCGGTATCATGCCCCTCGTACTTCACGGAGGCACCGGAATCCCTGAGGACATGATCAAGAAGGCTATTGATCTGGGAGTATCCAAGATCAATGTCAATACAGAGTGCCAGTTATCCTTTGCAGATGCTACACGTAAATATATTGAAGCAGGCAAGGATCTTGAAGGCAAGGGCTTCGATCCTCGTAAGCTGTTAGCACCCGGAACTGAAGCAATCAAGGCTACCGTAAAAGAGAAGATGGAACTGTTCGGATCTGTAGGAAAGGCTTAAGATTATTAAGAATTGAAAAAAACTACACTTTACTATTGCATTTTTGCGAAAATAGGAGTATTTTAGTTGGCAGAGAAGCGAACGAGGGTGTTCCGAATGAGGTGCACCCTCGTTCGCTTTATGATTTTAAGCTTTAAGTTTATGAAAACGATAAAGGGAAAGGATGAATGTTATGAGTGAAAACGAAAAATTCAGCGTATCAGAGATCTTTGGCGAGAACGTGTTCAATGACTCCGTCATGCAGGAACGTCTCCCGAAGAAAGTCTACAAACGACTTCATGAAGTAATTGAAGGTGGTCAGGATCTTGATCTTGCCACAGCAGATGTGGTCGCACATGAGATGAAAGAATGGGCAATCGAGCAGGGCGCTACCCATTATACACATTGGTTCCAGCCGCTGACCGGCGTGACTGCAGAAAAACATGATTCATTTATCACCGCACCGATGGAAAACGGCAAGGTGCTCATGAGTTTTTCAGGAAAAGAGCTGATCAAGGGAGAGCCGGATGCATCTTCTTTCCCTTCAGGCGGTCTTCGTGCCACTTTCGAGGCAAGAGGATATACTGCATGGGATTGTACTTCACCCGCATTTGTCCGTCATGATGCAACAGGCGCAACGCTTTGCATCCCGACTGCGTTTTGCTCTTATACCGGAGAAGCGCTGGATCAGAAGACACCGCTGCTTCGTTCTATGGAAGCAATCAATGATCAGGCATTACGCCTCCTTCGCTTATTCGGCAATACGACATCTAAGAGAGTTACTCCTTCTGTAGGTGCAGAGCAGGAGTACTTCATTGTAGACCGCGAGAAATATTTAAAGAGAAAAGACCTGATCTTTACCGGACGTACCTTGTTCGGAGCAATGCCTCCGAAGGGACAGGAGATGGAGGATCATTATTTTGGAGCTATCCGCGAGCGCATCGGTGCATACATGAATGATGTAAACAAGGAACTGTGGAAACTTGGTGTTTCCGCAAAGACCCAGCACAATGAGGTCGCTCCTGCACAGCATGAGCTGGCTCCTATTTATGCAGAGTGTAATGTGGCTACTGATCACAACCAGTTGATTATGGAGACTTTGAAAAAGGTGGCAGGACGCCACGGCTTACAGTGCCTGCTTCATGAGAAGCCTTTTGCAGGTGTGAATGGTTCCGGAAAGCATAACAACTGGTCCATCACCACAGACGATGGTATCAATCTGTTGGATCCCGGTTCAACACCTCATGAGAATGTACAGTTCCTGCTTGTGCTGACCTGTATCTTAAAAGCAGTTGATGAGCATGCGGATCTGCTTCGTGCGTCTGCAGCAGACGTTGGAAATGATCACAGACTTGGAGCCAATGAGGCCCCGCCTGCTATCCTTTCCATCTTCCTTGGCGAGCAGTTAGAGGATGTGATCACACAGCTGATCAACACCGGAAATGCCACACACAGCCTGAAAGGTGAGATGCTTGAGACCGGTGTTAAGACATTGCCTGATTTCATGCGGGATGCAACAGACCGTAATCGTACCTCTCCGTTCGCGTTTACAGGAAATAAATTCGAGTTCCGTATGGTAGGTTCACAGGCTTCTATCGCACAGCCTAACGTCGTTTTGAATACGATTGTTGCAGAAGCGTTCTCAGAGGCATGTGATGTATTGGAGAAGGCGGATAACTTTGATGATGCAGTACATGATCTGATTAAGAAGTATGCAACTGAGCATCAGCGCATTATCTTCAACGGAAACGGCTACTCTGACGAGTGGGTGGCAGAGGCAGAGAAACGTGGATTGCCGAATATCAAGTCCATGGTAGATGCAATCCCTGCGTATGCAACTGACAAAGCAGTAGCTTTATTTGAGAAATTTGGCGTATTTACGAAGGTTGAGCTGGAATCCCGTGTGGAGATTGAATATGAGACCTACGCAAAGACGATTAACATTGAGGCAAAGTCAATGATTGATATCGCAAGCAAGCAGATTATTCCTGCAGTGATCAATTATACGACCAGACTTGCCAATTCAATCAATGCAGTCAAGGCAGCAGGCGCAGCAGATGTATCTGTGCAGACAGAACTTCTTGCTGAGACATCTGATTATCTGTCAGACGTCAAGGTAGCACTTGCGAAGCTGATCGAGGTTACCGATGCCGGTAATGAGATGAGCGAGGGCAGAGAGCAGGCAGTATACTACAGAGATGTGGTAAAGGCTGCAATGGACGAATTGCGTGCACCGGTTGACAAACTGGAGATGATTGTAGATAAAGATTTATGGCCGATGCCGTCTTACGGAGATCTGATCTTCGAGGTATAAAAGCCTCACCCTACTAGTTGTGGCTAATCTCTGCTTGATTTTAGAATTGAGCAGGTTTAGTATTTATCTAATCCCCTTTAGAGTATAAAGAAAATACCCCCTGGCGAATGCCGGGGGGTATTTTCTGTCAGGCAATTCCAAAGTCAAGTGGATTTTGTTATTTAATCATGAAATAGCAACTTGCACAAAATGACGAAAATTGTTGAAAAGTTTGAAAAAAAATATGATACACAAATAAAAGTTATTCACATTTGCGGGAATGGATTTATCGGAAAAATCGAGTTATACACGAAGTTATTCACATTATCCACAGAAAATCCTACAAATTTTGAGGTTTACATAGTAAAAAAACCGAACAGAAGTTTTGTGCAGATGCGATAAAGTTGCGGGTTTTGTAAAAAAGTGTCGAAAAACGCTTGACAATAGAATAATAGAAAAATATAAGTTTGTGTCGGAATATGACGGTAAAAGCGTTTGAATTATCTGAATTTTACTGCAGGTTGAAAAATTATGTATTGTCTGTTATACTATCCACGCAAAGATGCAATATGATTGACAAATATATAGGAGAATTTAACTGTTTGAAACAGTTGCAGAAAAATATGATAAAACAGATACAGCTTTTGGGTATGACGATTCCGAATTATTCTTTGCGGGAGGAACTGCAGATTGCGCAGCAGGCGCTGGGTGATGCAGGGCTTCGCTTGTTCTTAACCGTATCGATGCAGTCGCTTGTTAAAGTGAGCAGCAGCGAGTCACAGCAGATCAGGGAATGTGTGGAACAGGCCGATCTGGTGGTGGTTGAGGATCCGGAGATATTAAGCGTGGCTGGAATTAATTCCAGTCAGCGGATTCACGAAGCAGAGGATCATTTGTTTTTTACCGAACTGCTCAAACGCCTTCAGCGTGGACAGCAACAGATATATCTGGTGGCATCGAAAGATGCTGCGCTGGAAAAAATCAAAGAAATTCTGGCAGACCGGTATGAAAAACTCAATATTGTCGGACAATATAGTATTGAAGATTATCCGGATGACCTGGACCGGATGACGAACGAGATCAACAGTGCTGCCCCCGATGTGATCATTTCCGTAATGCCGACACCGGAGCAGGAACAATTTCTTGTGGATAACCGTAGCAAACTGATGGCAAAGATGTGGTATGGTCTGGGAGAAAATTACAGCCTTCTCATGGAGAAGAAAGGATTTGGCTGGCGTATGAAGCGCCTCATCCATTTTGGCAGGTTTAAAATGCATGTCAATCATTATGAAGAAAGTGAGTAAAATAGGCAGTGGCGCGTATTCATAAAAAACGAAAGGAAATTGTGCGTGATTACATTCTGCTGGTAGCAGGTACGGGACTGATTGCGCTGGCGGTTCAGCTGGTCTTTGATCCGATGGGAATGGTGACCGGAGGCTTCACGGGAATCGGTATTCTGCTGCGTCGGGCAACGACCGGTTTGATAGAGGGTGGTATTCCCCTGTGGTTTACGAATCTGGCGTTAAATCTGCCTGCTTTTGTGGCGGCATGGTTTCTGATGGGAAAGGTATTTGTGAAACGGACGGCTATCGCGGCAGTTTTGTTGTCGGTGTGGCTGGCAGTGATCCCGGTGATGGATCTTGCGAAGGGAGATTATCTTCTGGCAGCGATCTATGGTGGACTGATCAGTGGTCTGGGTATTGCGATGGTCTTTCGTACCGGCAACGCCACCGGAGGAACCGATCTTCTCGCATCACTGTTGCATCGCAGATTCCGCAATTACTCTGTTGCGCAGATCCTGCTTGTACTGGATGGCGCGGTGATCCTTGCGGGTTATTATCTTGTGGGTGCTCGCCCGGCGTTGTATGCGATTCTGACGGTGGCGATTGTGACCAAGGTCTCAGACGCAATTCTTGACGGTCTGAATTATTCCAAAATGATCTTTGTCGTGTCAGATTATTCCACCCAGATCGCGGAACACATTCTGTACGAGATGAATCGTGGCTGTACCGCGATACCAGCGCAGGGAATGTATTCGGATGAAATGAGAAAAATGCTGTTTTGCGTGGTGGGGAAAAAAGAGGTGTCGGACTTCAAAGACTGTGTCAGGGAACTCGATCCGCACGCATTTGTCATTGTGACGGATGCAAATGAAGTGCTTGGAGAAGGATTTTTAGAATATTAGCATAAAAAATATGGCTTTTCCTCTTCCCTTTTTTGCAGTTTTGCATTAAAATGTGAGATACAGAGTTCTGTATGCTTTTTTTTCGTCAAAATTCTTTTGTGAAAAATGTATAGTGAAACGGAACTTTACATCGGAACGGGGGGAGCCAACATGATATCAAATCAGATCTTGCAGAATACAATCGATGGATTGAAGGGTATTACGAGAAATGATCTGTGTGTGATTGACACAGAAGGGATAGTACTTGCATCGACATTTCCGGAGGCGGAGAGCTATACAGATGCCGCACTTGCGTTTGTGGAATCACCTGCGGATTCGCAGGTTGTGCAGGGCTGCCAGTTTTTTAAGGTGTTTGATGAGTATCAGCTGGAGTATGTGCTGCTGGCTTATGGGGAGACAGATGACGCATATATGATCGGTAAGATTGCCACCTTCCAGATACAGAACCTTCTGGTGGCGTACAAGGAGCGTTTTGACAAAGATAATTTTATTAAAAATCTGTTGCTGGACAATCTGCTCCTGGTGGATATTTATAATCGCGCCAAAAAGCTGCACATTGACATTGATGTGCCGCGTGCGGTGTTCATTATTGAGACGAACCGGGAAAAGGACGGCAATGAGCTGGAGAAGGTACGCAGTCTTTTTCATGGGAAGAACCATGATTTCGTGACGGCTGTGGATGAGAAAAATATTATTGTCGTTCATGAACTGGTAGAGGGCGAAGGATATGACGAGCTGAACAAAACAGCAGAGGTCATCCGTTCGCTGTTTGGCGGTGCAGGCAATCAGGAGGTACATATTGCCTACGGTTCGATTGTAAAAGAGATCAAGGAGGTTTCCAGATCCTATAAGGAAGCGCGCATGGCGCTGGATGTCGGAAAAATCTTCTTTGAGGATAAGGATATTATCGCCTATGCGACACTGGGCATCGGACGGTTGATCTACCAGCTGCCGATTCCTCTGTGCAAGATGTTCATCAAGGAAATCTTTGGGGGAAGATCGCCCGATGATTTTGATGAAGAGACCCTGATGACCATCAACAAATTTTTTGAGAACAACCTGAATGTATCAGAGACATCACGTCAACTGTACATTCACCGAAATACACTGGTTTATCGTCTTGATAAACTGCAAAAGAGTACCGGTCTTGACCTTCGTATTTTTGAGGATGCCATCACGTTTAAAATTGCGCTGATGGTTGTTCAGTACATGAAATATATGGAGACGATGGATTTCTGAGCAACTGGTTAGGAGGATTTATGATTCAGCTTGAACATGTAAGTAAGTCCTTTTCCGAGGGCATACCTGCATTGAACGATGTATCGTTGCATATTTCGGAGGGAGAGTTTGTGTTTGTGGTAGGAGATAGCGGCTCCGGTAAATCTACACTTATCAAGCTCTTGTTAAAAGAACTGGAGCCGACTTCCGGCAGTATTACGATTAACGACACGGACATTCGAAAGATTTCCCATAAGCGGGTTCCGTATTTCCGGAGAAATATCGGATGCGTCTTTCAGGATTTCCGGTTGTTAAAGGATCGGAATGTATACGATAATGTGGCTTTTGCGCAGCGTGTAGTCGGTGCGTCTAACCGCAGTATCCGACAGAAGGTGCCTGTAATGCTGTCCATGGTGGGACTGGCGGCAAAGTACCGCTCGTTTCCTAAACAGCTTTCCGGTGGAGAACAGCAGCGAGTGGCTATTGCCCGCGCACTGGTAAATAATCCACGGATTCTGCTCGCCGATGAGCCAACCGGTAATCTGGACAATAATAATGCATGGGAGATTATGAACCTGTTGGAGATGATCAATTCCCGTGGCACGACTGTTGTTGTTGTGACCCATAATATGGAGATTGTGCGTGCAATGGGCAAGCGCGTCATTACAATTCAGAAAGGAACTGTTGTGTCAGATTCTCTGGATGACGGTATGGGTGGTGACGGCGATGAGAATTAGTACATTTTTCTATTCAATCAAGCAGGGTATCAAAAATATTTGGCGAAATAAAATGTTTTCGCTTGCATCTATGGCAACCATGGCTGCATGTATCTTTTTGTTTGGATTGTTTTTTGCGATTGTCACCAACTTTCAGTCGATGGTGAAGGATGCCGAGGAGGGAGTGGCAGTGACCGTTCTCTTTGACGACGATATTACGCCCCAGCAGATCGCGGAGATTGGAGACCGGATCAAGGAACGTCCGGAGGTGTCTGCGTATAATTTTAAATCTGCTGAGGATGCGTGGGCAGAGTTTTCACAGATTTATTTTGAGGGAAACGAAGAACTGGCAGAAGGCTTTGGTGATGACAATCCGCTGCAGAAGTCCGAGAGCTATGAGATCTATCTCAACGATGTGTCTATGCAGGATACGCTTGTTGCCTATCTGGAGAATCTGGATGGCGTGCGTGAGGTACGCCGCTCAGAGATTGTGGCAAATACCCTCTCAGACTTTAATCGTCTGATCGGTTACGTTTCAGCGGGTATAATTCTTATTCTCCTGTGTGTGGCTGTTTTTTTGATCAGCAATACCGTCACAGTCGGTATCGCCGTCCGCAAGGAGGAGATCGGTATCATGAAGCTGATCGGTGCCACGGATTATTTTGTGCGTGCGCCGTTTGTAGTGGAGGGTATACTGATCGGCCTGATCGGGTCTGCGATTCCGCTTGTGTTACTTTATGGAATGTATAGCCGGTTGATCGTATATATTATGGAGAAATTTAATTTTTTGAGCAGTCTGATGAAATTCCTTCCGGTGCATACCGTGTTTCGCACGCTGACACCGATTGCGCTTTTGCTTGGCGTAGGAATCGGATTTCTCGGTAGCTTTATGACGATTCGCAAGCATTTAAAGGTTTAGGGATTATTTTGCGAATGGCGGGGGTTCTGAAGACGTTTAGAGTGAATAATAGGATGAACATGGAAGAGAAGAATGAACAGATTATAGAGACTGCGGATGCTCTCCGGGAGGACATCCGCAGGATCGAACTGGAGAAGAGAAAGACATTTGGCAAGGGGATTGCGCTGGGCGCTCTGATGACACTGGCGTTAAGTCTCCTTGTGTTTTTTGTTATTCCGGCGGCACAGATCAAGCGTGCGCAGAATGGTTTGCAGCAGATACAGCAGACGACGGACAGCGAGGGGACGAAGCTGTTGTCCCCGGCGGTCGAGAGCAAGATTGAGCGTCTGGCAGACGCAATAGATTCGCTCTATTACGAGGATGTGGATGACAAGGATCTGGTAGATGGCTTGTATAAGGGTTTGCTGGAGGGGACCGGTGATGCGTACTCCGGATACTATACGCCGGAGGAGTATGAGAGTCTGATGGTTTCGGCAACATCTTCCCTGAGCGGTATCGGAGCAGTGTTGCAGCAGGATCCGGACACAATGCAGGTGACAGTCGTGCATGTCTATGAGGGCAGTCCGGCGGAAAAAGCGGGCGTCCGTGGCGGGGATTCCATTGTTCAGGTGGACGATATCCGCTCAAATACAATGGAACTGACGGAGCTGGTGACACATATTCGGGGAAACAAGGGGACGAAGGTACACTTAAAGATCTATCGAAAAGGAGAAGCAAACTATCTCGAGCTGGATGTCACGCGAGATATTGTGGATGTACCGACTGTGAGTGGAAAAATGCTGGAGGATGATATAGGGTATATCATGATCGTAGAGTTCGGAGATAAGACGGCAGAGGAATTTGCTGATGCGGTAACCGAACTGCAGGCGCAGGGCATGTCTTCCATGATCGTGGATTTGCGTGACAATCCCGGTGGGATGATTGATTCCGTCACAAAGATTTTGGATCAGATTCTGCCGGAGGGAGTGACTGTCTGGACGGAAGACAAATATGGACAAAAAAAGGAATATTTCTCAGATGCTGCATGTCTGGATATGCCGATGGCGGTGCTCATTAATGGCAACAGCGCCAGCAGCTCAGAGATTTTTGCAGGTGCGATTCGTGATTACAAATACGGTACGCTGATCGGGACGAAGACGTTTGGTAAGGGTATCGTTCAGAGTATTCGGAGGCTTTCGGACGGAAGTGCGATTAAGCTGACAACAGCGAAATATTTTACACCGAACGGTGAAAATATTCATGGAGAGGGTATCAAACCGGATATTGAGCTGGAATACGAATATCTGGATGCGGATGCCGCCGTGTATGACATGATGGATGATAACCAGATCTTAAAGGCGATCGAGGTGTTGAAGGGAAATAGTAACAGTTAAAGTACATCAGCGAAAAGCTGATCAAAATAAAAATTCAATATAAAATATCAATATCAGGAAAGAGGGTGACATTTGTGGTAGAGTTAGACCAGTACAGATTTTTATTAAATACGTGGAAAGAACCACTGATGGAAGTGAGGGATGCACTTTGACCTCGCCAATAAGTCAAAGCGTATCGAGGAATTAGAACGGGAGATGGAGGCACCGGATTTTTGGAACGATGCGGAGATTTCCCAGCAGAAGATGAAAACATTAAAGAGTCTCAAGGACGATATAGAGACATATCACAATCTGGAGACACAGTACGATGATATAGAGACACTGATCATGATGGCAGAGGAAGAGAACGATGCCTCGCTCATACCGGAGATCGAGGAGGCGGTTGCTACTTATGAAAAGACCTACGATGCCATTCGCATTAAGACGCTTCTGTCCGGAGAATTTGACGCGGACGCTGCGATCGTGTCACTCAATGCGGGTGCAGGCGGTACCGAGTCCTGCGACTGGGCATCCATGCTCTACCGCATGTATACGCGCTGGGCGAATGATAAGGGATTTTCCGTGGATGTGCTGGATTTTCATGAGGGCGATGAGGCGGGCATTAAGTCTGTGACCTTCCAGGTCAATGGGGAAAACGCCTATGGCTATCTGAAATCCGAGAAGGGCGTGCACCGTCTGGTGCGTATTTCCCCCTTCAACGCGGCGGGCAAACGCCAAACCTCCTTTGTCTCCTGTGATGTCATGCCGGATATCGAGGAGAACATTGATATTGAGATAAAGGATGAAGATATCCGCATTGATACCTACCGTTCCAGTGGGGCGGGCGGGCAGCATATTAACAAGACTTCATCGGCGATCCGCATCACGCATTTTCCGACGGGAATCGTTGTGACCTGTCAGAATGAGCGCTCCCAGCATATGAATAAAGACAAGGCAATGCAGATGCTGAAGGCAAAGCTGTTGTTGCTCCGTCAGCAGGAGAATGAAGAAAAAAACGCGGAGATCCGGGGCGAGGTCACAGAGATCGGCTGGGGAAATCAGATCCGGTCCTATGTCATGCAGCCCTACACCATGGTCAAAGACCGCCGCACAGGCTATGAGACCGGAAATGTGGATGCCGTTTTGGACGGTGATCTGGATCCCTTTATCAATGCGTACTTAAAATGGCTCTCTCAGGGAGGAACCATGGCAGAGGAAGATGCATAAGGTTCGGCAGGAAAATGCCGGAACGCCTACTTGCGCCGGCCGCATTCTTGTGGTATTATCTTTCAGGTGAGTACAAATGTATTTACAGGACAAACACAGGAGTGTATCATGAAAGAAAAGACAAACTACTATGTGTTGAAAGAGAAGGCGGTGCCCGACGTGTTGCTTCGAGTGGTAGAGGCAAAGCGCTTGCTGGAATCCGGCAAGGCTGCTTCCGTGCAGGAGGCGACAGAACGGGTGGATATCAGCCGCAGCTCTTTTTATAAGTACAAGGAGGATATTTTCCCTTTTCACGACAATGCCAAAGGGCGGACGATCACGATGGTCATTCAGCTCGATGACGAGCCGGGGCTTTTGTCGGCGATCTTAAGGACGATCGCGGACTCACACGCAAATATTCTGACGATTCATCAGAGTATACCGGTGAACGGCATTGCGTCCCTGACGCTGAGTGTCGAGATTTTGCCCGATTCGGCGGATGTGAACCGCATGATGGAGCAGATCGAACAGCAGGAAGGGGTACACTATTTAAAAATCTTAGCGAGGGAGTAGAGGACAAATGGTAAAAGTAGCAGTTATGGGATACGGAACGATCGGTTCCGGTGTTGTAGAGATTTTAGAGAAAAACGCGGCGCGCATCAAAAAGAATGCCGGCGAAAACATCGAGGTCAAGTATGTGCTGGATCTGCGGGAGTTTGAAGGTGATCCGATTCAGAGCAGAATTGTTCATGATTATCAGATCATTGCAAATGATCCGGAGATTCGTGTCGTTGTAGAGACAATGGGCGGCGTGGAGCCGGCATATACCTTCGTAAAGGCAATGCTGGAAGCTGGAAAGCACGTCACCACTTCCAACAAAGCACTGGTGGCAGATAAGGGCGCAGAATTGATTGCTTTGGCGGAAGAAAAAAATGTAAACTTCCTGTTTGAGGCCAGCGTGGGCGGCGGAATTCCCATTATTCGTCCGCTCATGAGCTCTATTACCGGAGATGAGATTGAGGAGATCAGTGGTATTGTCAATGGAACGACAAACTATATGCTGACAAAGATGACAAATGAGGGGCTTGCCTTTGATGAAGTGTTAAAGGAGGCGCAGGCAAAGGGCTATGCCGAGAAGGATCCCACGGCTGATGTGGAGGGCTATGACGCCTGCCGCAAGATTGCGATTTTGACTTCCCTCGTATGTGGACAGCAGGTCAACTATGAGGACATCCATACAGAGGGTATCACGAAGATCACCCCGACGGATATCAGGTACGCGAAAAAGATGGGGCGCGTCATTAAGCTGCTGGCCATGAGCAGACAGACGAAGGATGGCTATGTTGCGATGGTGGCACCGTTTTTGCTCCCTGCTTCCCATCCGCTGTACAATGTGAATGATGTGTTTAACGCGATTTTTGTCAAGGGAAATATGCTGGGAGATGCGATGTTCTACGGCAGCGGTGCAGGCAAGCTGCCCACAGCCAGCGCGGTTGTGGGTGATATCGTCGATATGGTGAAGCATATGAATACACACATTATGCTGACCTGGGACGCTGAGCCTGTAAAGCTTGCGGACTACAAGACGAATGAGACTAGATTCTTTGTCCGTGCGAAGGCATCAAAGGAAGAGATCTCCAATACCTTCGGGGCGGTGGACTTTGTCGATATCGAAGAACTCGCCGATGAGATCGGATTTGTAACAGCGACCATGTCCGAGAAAGAATATGAGGAGAAAGCAGACAGGCTGTCCGGCGTGCTGCAGATGATTCGGTTTAACTAATAAATCCCATATAATCTCGGAGGAAGAGTTATGAAAATGAGTGGGAAACGGTTGCACAGGGCGGCTGCATGGCTGTTGATCGGAGCTTTGACCTGCTCTGATGCAACAACGATGTATGCAGCGACTGTGCAGGAGATAGGGAAGAAGCCTGCGGTGGAGGCTGCGGTTTCAGAGGAAACAGCGGAGGAAAAGATTCCGAGGCAGACAGATACACTGACCATGACGCCCGGCAGCAGTTATCTGCTGGATTTTAAAAATGCCGGAAAAGACGATAAAATAAAGATTGTGTCGGATGCACCGGCGGTTGTTTCGGCGAATCGGAAGGGAAAGCTGAAAGCGAACCGCTGTGGAACGGCAAGCGTTCTGATCACGATCCGGCACAAGAAAAAGGTCCGGCAGGTGGAACTGAAGGTTACGGTGAAATATGACCGTTACCTTGAGACAAAAAGCTATGGGAAGGGATTTATCGCCTCCGACGGGTCATCTGCGATCCGTCTGGATCTGCACAGGCAGCTGACAAAAGGCAAAGCGATGCAGATGCGGATAGGCGGACTGGAGAAAAATGCCCGGGTGCGCTATCACAGCAGTAATCCGGCCGTGGCATCTGTGGATGCGGCCGGAAAGGTCCGTGCGAAAGCAGATGGTAAGTCAGTGATCAAATGTACGGTTGTCCAGAATAAAAAGACTTACTTTTTTTATGAGGACATTCATGTGAGCGACACGCGGGTCAATGAAGCGAGGATTTCCGATAAAGAGCGGAACGCATGGTTTTCGGATGCCGGGTTTATCGGCAATTCGATCGGTGTTGGTCAGAAAATGTATTTTGACTCACAGGGAAAGGGTTATCTGGGCAATCCGGTTATGATGGTACGCGGCTGTTATTCCTTTGCCAATGATGCGAGCAGCTCCAATGAGTATAAGATTACGTACAAGGGGCGGCCCTATAAAGCCCGCACGGTAGTCAAATTGTCCGGAGTGAAAAAGCTGTTTATCAATATGGGGACAAACGATCTGTGGCAATCTCCGGCGAATGTTTATAAGCGGTATGTTGACTATCTGGACGGGATCAGAAAAGACAGTCCGGGTGTGGTGATCTTTATAGAGAGTACGACTCCCGTGGCCAGCGGCCACGGAGGCAAAGGACTCTGTAACGCGAATGTCAACAAACTGAACCTGATCATGCAGGCATATTGTGCGTCACAGCCGGATATGTATTACATTGATGTAAACAGCTGTCTGAAGGGCAGTGACGGTTGCCTGAAGCCTTCGTATACCAGTGACCGGTATGTGCACCTGACGATGAGTGGTTATGCGCAGTGGATGAGCACGCTGTGTGCCTACACGGATCAGCTCATGATCGCGCAGAATCGTGCAGAGGATGCGGTAAAGACAGTGGAGGAAAGTCTTGACGCAAGGGATTATGAGTGCGCGAGAGAGCTTGCGCGGGCGCTGGAGCTTGGCAAAGAGCGAACAGATCTGTTAAAGCGGCTGAAAAATATCAAGAGCCGTCTTAAAAAAAGCGCATCTGTCAGTTCTGCATCTGGCCGTACCGTGAACAGTGTGGGGAAACAGACAAGTGCGCCGGTGATTAACGAAGAGAAGACGGATGCGGAAGAGAACGTGGTTGTCCGTCAGATCAATTCCACCGTGATCAGGCAGGTGAAGGCGAAGAATAATACGCAGCTGAGGCTGATCTGGGAAAAGAGAAAGGGTGCCGGATATTATGAGGTATACCGCTCGGCGGCAAAGCACGGTACATATAAAAAGATCGGCGGAACGACAGAGCACTCTTATGTAGACACGAAATGCAAAAAAAACACGAAATATTATTATAAGGTGCGGGCACTCGCATCGGAAAATGACAGGACCGGGGAGTCGAAGCTGTCGAAAGCGATGTCCGGGCACACAAGAAACGTTCCGAAAAAGGTTGTATTTGCAGGCGATTCCATCATGAGCGGGCTGTCGGCGTACGGTCTGACAAAGGAGATCCATATTCCGGGGAAAAAGCGTGTGGTAGCATATAAGGGACTTGGAACGCTGACCTTTCAGACAAGTGGCAAATTTCACGGTGAGACAGGTGTGGATACAGTGGTTGCCTGGCAACCGGATCGCCTGTATCTGATGCTGGGAATGAATGAGATCGAGTACCGGAAGATGGATGATATGCTGCAGAATTATTCAGAGATTCTGGAGCAGCTTCAGGATGAGAGTCCGAAGACGGAGATTGTCCTGCTGTCTGTTTCTCCCGTGACGAAGAGTGTGGAGACCAGAAAAAAAGGATTTGTGCGTATCTCACGCTGGAACAAAAAAGTGGAAAAGCTGGCTGCGGAGTATGGCTGTCATTATTTCAGCTTTGCGGATGCCATGAAGGATTCCAACGGATATCTGAAATACGGTGATGGAGACGGCATCCACTGGACCGTAAGCGGTTATCGGACATTTATCAGTCAGATCGAAGCTTGTGATAAAAAATTAAACAGATAATACAAAGGAGAAGGTTATGAAAAATACAGAGAAATCAATCAGAAAAATCATGTTTGTGATCGCATGCGCACTGGCTGCGACACTCTTTGTACAGCTACCTGCCGAGGCTGCGTCATCTGTTTCCTGCAAGGACCTCTATGATGCTGCAAAGGGCAAGTGTGAGAGTGGGGTAAAGAAGGTTACGGAGAAGAGCAGATGTTCATTACTGACTTATTCTTATCGTAAGAATGCGAAAGATTTTTACTTTGCGGCTGATGGAAGCCAGGTATACTGCATCTGCATTGTGAAGGCAGACAGTACCGCGCATGCCAAAGAGATCAAAAAAGAGTTTGTTAATGTGAAAAAAGCAAAGAAAAACGACAATTATCTGAAAGCCGACGAGAAAAAGATCGTGAAAAATGCCCGCTGTGGCAGATCCGGTGACTATGTCTGGTACATCTGCATGGGTAGCGCTTCAGAGAATAAAAATGCGGAAAAAGCATTGAAAAAAGCAATATAGGTGGGGTGAAATATGGTCTTCAGCAGTCTGTTATTTTTATTTCGCTTCCTGCCGCTGGTGCTGGGAATCTATTTCCTGGCACCGAAAAAGCTGCGCAATCTGGTCTTGTTTCTTGCAAGTCTTGTGTTTTATGCGTGGGGAGAACCGGGATATGTTGTTTTGATACTGCTCTCTACGGTTGTGGATTACACCGCCGGACGGTGTGTGGATTATTATCAAATAAAAGGAATGAAAAATAAGGCAAAGCGGGCAGTGATCGCGTCAGCGGTGATTAACCTGTCATTGCTTTGTTTTTTTAAGTATGCGGATTTTCTGATTCTGACTGTGAATCGGATCTTTTCACTGGATATCGGGACGCTGGAGCTGGCGTTGCCGATCGGTATCTCATTTTACACTTTCCAGACCATGTCTTATACGATTGATGTCTACCGGGGAGAGGCGAAGGTACAGAAAAATTTCATTACCTTCGGCGCCTATGTGTCACTGTTCCCGCAGTTGATCGCCGGACCGATCGTCCGCTATCAGACGGTGGCGGATGAATTGGATGAGCGCAGGGAGACCGTGGATGATTTCTACTCCGGTATCCGGCGTTTTGTGACCGGTCTGGGGAAAAAGGTACTCATTGCCAATCAGGTGGGTGAATTGTGGGCGCAGACAGCTGCCATGAGTGCCGGACATCTCTCGACACTCACGGCATGGCTGGGGGTGGCGGCGCTGACACTGCAGATCTATTTTGATTTTTCCGGGTATTCCGATATGGCGATCGGCCTGGGACGCATGTTCGGCTTTCACTTTCTGGAAAATTTTGAGCATCCCTACGAGTCAAAGAGCATCACGGAATTCTGGCGGCGGTGGCACATTTCTCTGGGAACATGGTTCCGGGAATATGTGTATATCCCCCTTGGAGGAAATCGGAAGGGCAAGCTGTGTCAGATCCGAAATCTTCTGATTGTCTGGTTTCTCACCGGTCTGTGGCATGGAGCGGCCTGGAATTTTGTTGTGTGGGGCCTGTACTTCTTTGTGTTGCTCCTTATGGAAAAGCTGTTTTTAGGAAATATTTTGAAAAAGCTTCCCGGAGTACTGCAGCACCTGTACACCATGCTTCTGGTAGCTGTGAGCTGGGTGATCTTTTCCTGGGGAGACTGTGTCTCCGGCAGTGTTTACTTAAAGACGATGTTTGGCATGGATGGCTGCGGGCTTTGGGATCGCACAGGCATGTATCTGCTGTTATCCTTCGCGGTGCTCCTGCTTATCGCGGCGATCGGCTCCTGCTCGCTTCCGCTTCGCCTGTGGAACCGGCTGATTGAGAGCAGTGATACGAGAAGCGCTGTGTTTACGGCACTTGGAGTGGTTGCGGTGATGATGATTTCCGTAGCGTTTCTGGTGAATTCATCATACAATCCGTTTTTATATTTTCGGTTTTAGGGGAGGATGTCATGAAAAAAGCAAAAATCATGGTGATCGCTTTGTTTGCAGGTATACTTGGCGCTTTTTTTCTGGTATCCGTTCTGCTGCCGCAAAAGGACTTTTCCGTCACGGAAAACCGGCTGTTGGAGCAGCGCCCGGAGCTATTGCCGGAGGATATCTTGTCCGGTGATTATCAGGAGACATACGAGACCTATCTGAATGACCAGTTTGTGGCAAGAGACCGCTGGGTGGACCTGGCAGTTAATACGGAAAAGCTGATGGGACGCCGTGATGTCAATGGGATTTATGTTGGAAAAGATGGCTATCTTCTGGAAAAGTACGATGATGGAGATTTCGATGCCCGAGAGAATGCGGATCATATCGGGATATTGGGAGAATTTTTAAATGAGATGACGGCACAGTACGGAGCGGAACATGTAGATTGCCTGTTTGTTCCGGGGAAAGCGGCTGCGCTTCCTGATAAGCTGCCCGGGTATGCGGCACCCTTTGACGAGCAGGAGATCCTGCAGGCGGTATGTGATGAGCTGGAGCGCCCTGAGATTGTTCTGGATCTCACACAGACGATGAACGCCCATGAGGACGAATATATCTATTATCGCACCGATCATCACTGGACGACACTGGGCGCTTATTATGCCTATGCAGCCTGGTGTGAAAAGCATGGGCGGACAGCTGAGCCGCTCTCTGCGTATGAACGGGAAACCGTTGCGGATGATTTTTACGGAACCTCTTATAACAAGAGCCATCAGAATGTACAGCCGGATACGGTGGAATTGTTTCACCGTGTGAACGAACAGCCTGTTCATGTCGTCTGGGATTGCGGGGAAAAAGAAGCGGACAGCCCTTATCAAAGGGATCTGTCCGGAGAAAATGATAAATACCGCGCGTTCTTTGACGGAAACACGGCAGAGATTACGATTGATACAGACTGTGACAATCAAAAGACGCTGTTGCTTTTAAAGGACTCCTATGCAAACTGCTTTGTGCCGTTTCTGTTTGAGGATTACAGCAGAATCGTGATGATCGATCTTCGCTATCAGGCGGACGATCTGGATGATATTCTGGCAGAAGAGCCGGGCATCACGGACGTCATGGTACTGTACAATGTGGAAAAATTTTTGCAGGATGAAAATATTGATTTACTCCTGCCTGAGTGACAGATAAAAATTCGTAAATGTCTGATCCATGTAGGGCAGAATCCAAAGATAGCCGATGCCGAAAGACAATGCGCCCAGCAGCAGCCAGCCGATAAAGCTAAGTTCCATCACGCACAGACGCCACTTGGCACCGCGTGTCAGCGCCATGCTGCGGCGGAACGCGTCGCCTGTGTCAACATCAGGGTCATCTACATAGATCCAGAAGATGAAGTACAGCGGAAGGGTGATCAGAAAACCGACGAGAAGACCGGCCAGTGAGAGCAGCTCGGTCACGGCAATTACGGTGATATCTGAGAGCCCCTTCGGAGGCATCAAATCAAATAAAAAGGATGGAATCATAGGAATCCATGAAATAAGTGTAAATAAAAAGCCGCCGATCAGTATCCGGTCCGGGCGGTTTTTTAATACCCAGAACATGTCGGAAATACGCGCTGACTGACCGCGCGCGATGAGCAGATGTACCCGCTTGACGCCGCAGCTTAACAGCAGCTCGATCATGGTGATGATAAAATAGGCGAGATAATAGAGTACCGCCTGAGATGTGTAGGTGCTTCGCTCGCTGCACAGATAATTGAACGGCAGCAGAAAAAATGACGGAATCAGTGATGAGAGGAGCATGGCAAGCATCGGCACCTGATAGCGTCCAAGCAGCATCTGTCTTGCCATGCCCTTAAGCTCTCCGTTTGTTTGTTTCATAAAATAGATCTCCTTTAAAAACTCAGCATAATTGACACTCATACGTACAGCCGCCATTAAGCGACATAATCCACATTAGAGCCGATCTGACTGGCGGCGCTCTGCGCCTTCTGATTTTTCAGGTATGGATTTTTCTCGCCGGAATACGAGATCGCGGTGCGTGTCTCTCCGCCTGCTACATAGGTGGTGCCGCATTCTGGACAGACACCGGTACGCAGTGTGACAGTCGCGGAGATGACCTTTCCGTTACCCTTGGCAGCTTTTTCGTACGCATTGCTCACGTGCTGCTGCTCGTGCGCGCGGACAGTTCCGGCAGAAGACTGCGGTGAAATATGACCGGGTGCCTTAAATGAGACATCACTCTCGTTGGAGCCATCCTGATATTTGCGTGACTTGCACGTCTGGCATTCGCTGGGAGAGGATTTGCGTCCTGCCTTGACCTGGTCATCCGGTGCAGCACTGCCCTGTGAGGCGGAAGCCGACACCCTTGCGTTTCCATACATACGATAACCGCCCGATATGCCATAGCCGCCGATAGCCATAGAACCTGTTATAGGACCTGCCATAAAAACACCTCCTTGTTTTGACAAAGTCTGTCACACAGACTATAATTTTATTTATGAGTAAAAAACAAACTACGATTGAAGATCAATTGTATATTACCGGATTCTGCCTGTTGCTTGCCGCGCCTGCGATCTGGATGTTGTACCGGTATCTGCATGAAAACCTGCATTTCATGGATTCGACCTGTCTGCTGCATGATTTCACCGGATATTATTGTCCCGGCTGCGGTGGAACGCGAGCCGTGTATGCGCTTTTGCACCTGCAGCTGTGGCGGTCCTTCTGTTACTATCCGCCTGTGCCTTACTGCGCGGCGGTCTATCTGTGGTTTATGATCAGCCATACGATCGAAAAACTCAGCCGGCATCGTCTGTGTGTCGGGATGAAATGGAATCCCGGCTGGCTGTGGGCAGTGCTTGTACTTCTGGTACTCAACGTGCTCGTGAAAGACAGCGCGCTGTTTTTCTTTCATGTTGATTTGATGCAGCTGATCGGCTGAACGGTAAGACGATGGAAACCATTTCTGACCGCCAGGTTCATGTTAAATGCCGCCTTCTTCAAATAACGGCATGCCGGTCATTGATTCCATAATATCCGAATATGCCTTCAAAAAGTTTTCAAAGCTGCCGTATTCACGGATCGTCACCATAAACATAATAACAGTGGCAGCCACTGCGATCACGATTGCCATTGTCGAAGTCATGACCGCCATCCTGCCCTGCGGGGAAAGCTTTTTCTGCTGTCCGCGGGAGAGCAGTGCCAGAATGATACTGAGTGAACCACACACGATTGATGCATAAATACAGCAGGTAGTAGCCATCGCGATGACACTCAGCACGATCGACGCGGTCAGCATGGCGTCCTGCGGGCGCACCGGCGGCCGGTACTGCTGTCCGTTAAAATTATCATCCGACTGGAAATCCATCGGGAATCCTCCTTTAAACAAAAAACTCCATATATATCTATATAATAGCACGATAGCACCGCAGATTCAATCATTGAATTCGCAGGAATACGCGTTTGTGTGTTTCCGCCAAACAGCCCGAAAGGTTGCAAACGCAATGTCCTTGCGTGTGTTTTCGTAGTGGGTTATAATAAAAAAGAAATTCACATAAGGAAGGAAAAATCACATGGATATTACAGCAACTATCGCCGCCGAACTGGGCGTTCGCAAAAATCAGGTGGACGCAGCGGTAAAACTGATTGACGAGGGCAACACCATACCCTTTATCGCCCGCTACCGCAAGGAGGCGACCGGCGCGTTAAATGACGAGCAGCTGCGCAATCTGTTCGAGCGCCTGAACTATCTGCGCGGACTGGAGGAGAAAAAAGAGCAGGTGTTAGCGACGATCGAGGAGCAGGGAAAACTCACCGAAGAACTGAAGGCACAAATTCTTGCCGCGCAGACACTTGTCGTTGTGGAGGATCTGTACCGCCCGTATCGCCCGAAGCGCCGCACCCGCGCGACGGTGGCGAAAGAAAAGGGACTGGAGCCGCTGGCAAACATTCTGATGCTGCAGATGACGGACAAGCCCATGCTGGATGAGGCAAAAGCCTTTATCAGTGAGGAAAAAGAAGTGGCCACCGCAGAGGATGCACTTGCAGGGGCACGGGATATTGTCGCGGAGACGATCTCCGAGGAGGCGGATTATCGCATACGTATCCGCGAGCTCACCACCAAAAAAGGAATCATGCGTTCAGTTGCGAAGGACGCGGAGGAAAAGAGCGTCTATGAGATGTATTACGATTTTTCTGAACCGGTCAATAAACTCGCCGGACACCGCGTGCTGGCATTGAACCGCGGCGAGGCGGAAAAAATACTTACGGTCAAAGTGGAAGCACCCGCGGAGGACATTTTGCGCTATCTGGAAAAGCAGGTGATTACCCGGGACAATCCAAACACG
This sequence comes from Lachnospiraceae bacterium, assembly GCA_022771765.1. Taxonomy (GTDB): domain Bacteria; phylum Bacillota; class Clostridia; order Lachnospirales; family Lachnospiraceae; genus W0P33-017. Next base: position 21,258 of record JALELN010000044.1, read on the forward strand.
AAGCCGATATTGGAGGAGACGATCAAAGACAGCTATGACCGTCTGATTGCACCCGCCATTGAGCGGGAGGTGCGCGCGGATCTGACCGAGAAGGCACAGGACGGTGCGATCAGTGTGTTTGGCAAAAATCTGGGACAGCTTTTGATGCAGCCGCCGATCGCAGGTAAAGTCGTGCTGGGCTGGGATCCGGCTTTTCGTACCGGCTGCAAGCTGGCCGTGGTAGATGCCACCGGAAAGGTGCTGGACACGAAGGTGATCTATCCGACCGCTCCGCAGAACAAGGTGGAGGAGTCTAAAAAGATCTTAAAACAGCTCATTGACAAGTACGATATATCGCTCATTTCCGTCGGCAACGGAACCGCGTCAAGAGAGTCCGAGATGATCATCGTCGAGTTGTTAAAGGAAATCAAAAAGCCGGTACAGTATGTGATTGTGAACGAAGCGGGAGCTTCTGTTTATTCCGCCAGTAAGCTTGCCACCGAGGAATTTCCGAACTTTGATGTCGGGCAGCGAAGCGCCGCGTCCATCGCAAGGCGACTGCAGGATCCGCTGGCGGAACTCGTCAAGATCGATCCAAAGGCGATTGGTGTCGGACAGTATCAGCATGACATGAACCAGAAAAAGCTGGGAGAGGCTCTCGGCGGTGTCGTGGAGGACTGTGTGAACCGTGTCGGCGTGGATCTGAATACAGCCAGCGCTTCCCTGCTGGAATATATTTCCGGCATCAGCAAGGCGGTGGCGAAGAATATTGTTGCTTACCGCGAGGCAAACGGGCGATTTGTGAGCCGTAATGAGCTTTTAAAAGTGCCGAAGCTCGGGCCGAAGGCATATGAACAGTGTGCGGGATTCCTGCGCATTTTAAACGGCAAAAACCCGCTGGACGCGACGAGCGTGCACCCGGAGAGCTATGAGGCGACCGCAAAGCTTTTGGAGAAGCTGGGTTACGAAAAAGGCAGCTGGAAGCCCGGACAGCTTGCGGGCATCTCAAAGAAAGTAAAGGACAAGAAAAAACTTGCCGCGGAACTGGATATCGGAGAACTGACGTTAAATGATATCTTATCTGAATTAGAGAAGCCGGGCAGAGATCCCAGAGAAGATATGCCCCGCCCGATTCTGCGCAGTGATGTGCTGGAGATGAAGGATCTCACACCTGGTATGGTACTCAAAGGAACGGTGCGCAACGTCATCGACTTTGGAGCGTTTGTGGATATCGGCGTGCATCAGGACGGGCTGGTACATATCTCCCAGATCTGTGACCGCTATATCAAGCATCCGCTGGAAGCCTTGTCTGTCGGCGATGTCGTGGAGGTAAAGGTGCTGGAGGTAGACCTCGGGAAGAAACGGATTGCGTTGACAATGAAGGGGATTTAAAGTAAAAATTGAGTTTTGAAAAAGAGGGTTGATACACCCTCTTTTCTTTTTTTTTCAAAAATGTTATACTACAAATAACTATGATTTTAAGGAGCATTTTGTCATGGAAAAAATAGAACTTGACATAAAAATGACATTTGAAGATATGTACCGGTTTAATCTGTATCATGTTTATCATAACTCGCAGGGAATCTTATCTATCGTGCTTGCGGTGATGTTGGCGCTCATAAGCATCCTGACGTGGGGTGATTCTAACGTGGCGTATAATGTGCTATACCTTCTGGCTGCGGTGCTCATTGTGGTCTACGTGCCCGTCAATCTGCGGGGGAAGGTAAAAAAACAGATGCAAAACACGGAAGTTTACCAAAAACCGATTCACTACACATTTGATGAGAACGGTGTCACCACCAGCTTTGGAGATCAGAGTGTGACGATGCCCTGGAAGCAGCTCTACAAGATCGTGAGCACAAAGCGCATGGTATTGCTCTACGGCGGGCGTATCCGCGCCAATGTCATACCCAGAGACCAGCTGGGGGATGCCTACGATGCGCTTTATGAGATGGCAAAATCGCAGATGGACAGCTATCGGTTTAAGATGAAGAAGAATTAGGAGAGTAATTATTTATGGTATATGAGACCAATTCGCCGGAGGAGACATTTGACCTGGCAAGACACCTGGGAGAGCAGGCAGAACCGGGCACCGTCTATACGCTGACCGGTGATCTGGGCGTCGGCAAAACGGTATTTGCGCAGGGACTGGCGCGGGGACTCGGCATAGAGGAAGCAATTAACAGTCCGACATTTACGATCGTTCAGGTGTATGACGAGGGCAGATTGCCGTTTTATCACTTTGATGTATACCGGATCGGCGATATTGAGGAGATGGACGAGATCGGTTATGAGGACTATTTTTACGGAGACGGCGTGTGTCTGGTAGAGTGGGCAGAGCTGATCGAAGAACTGCTCCCGAAGACCAGAACGGAGATTCTCATAGAGAAAGACTTGCAAAAAGGCTTTGATTATCGCAAAATCACGCTGCAAGAGGTGACAGAATGAAAATATTGGCTTTGGACAGCTCGGGGCTCGTAGCGAGCGTGGCTGTCGCGCAGAACGACAATCTGATCGGTGAATATACCGTGAATTATAAAAAAACACATTCCCAGACACTGCTGCCAATGCTGGACGCGGTGGCGAAGATGATAGAGTTGGATCTAAAAACAGTAGATGCGATTGCGGTCGCGAAGGGGCCGGGTTCTTTTACAGGGCTTCGCATCGGCTCAGCCACTGCGAAGGGACTGGGACTGGCATTGGATGTGCCGCTTATAGAGATACCCACCGTTGACGGGCTGGCATACAATCTATGGGGCGCGAAAGATCTGGTGTGTCCGCTGATGGATGCCCGCAGAAACCAGACCTATACCGGCATCTATGCCTTTGAGGGCGGAGAAATGCAGGTGCTGGAGCCGCAGTGTGCGGTTGATATATCCAAAATAGTTGAGAAAATCAATGGGTTGCGACGGGCGGTCGTGTTTTTGGGAGACGGTGTGCCTGTATTTCGCGATTATATCAGTGAACATGTGCAGGTGCCCTATACCTTTGCGCCGGCACATGTGAACAAACAGCGCGCGGGGGCGGTGGCAGCTCTGGCGTTTCAATACCTGCAAGATGGTCGTACAGTGAGCGCCGTAGAGCATCAGCCCGATTATCTGCGCTTGTCGCAGGCAGAGCGTGAGCGGAAAGAAAAAGAAGCCCGTCTGCCGGGAGATGCGGGGGTATGACGCTCCGCGAGATGACTGCCGCGGATCTTGTGGCAGTGGCAGAGCTGGAGGCACAGATATTTTCCATGCCGTGGACAATGCAGGGGTTTGCTGATACGTTGTATCGGGATGACGTTCTGTTTCTGGTGGCATGTGAGGAGGACAAACTGCTTGGCTATGTGGGTGTATACTGCGCGGCGGGTGAGGGTGAGATCACGAATGTCGCCGTGGCACAGGCGGCGCGCAGACGCGGAATCGGGCGTGCGTTGCTGGAAGCGCTGCTCCGAGAACTGGCACATAGAAACATATCCCGCGTCGTATTAGAGGTGCGTGTCTCGAATGAGCCGGCGATCCGGCTCTATGGACAGTATGGTTTTGTTGTAGTGGGGACCCGCAGAAATTTTTATGAAAAACCGGTGGAAGACGCCTATGTAATGGTACGGGAGCCAATAGTTCCCACTGGCGGACCTGCGCCGTTATCCTTACAATAAAGACGAAAAAGCTTTTTGGAGGATAAGTCATGACAGAAAAAAATAAAACGATATGTAACTGCTGCGGAAGGGAACTGGAACGATGCGGCGGGCGCTATGAGGACCACTTGCACATTATCAAAAACTGGGGATATCTGTCCGAACAGGATGGAATCGCCGAAGAGATGGATATTTGCCCTAAATGTCTGGCTGAATGGGAGACTACCTTTGCGGTCGCGCCCCGTAAATACCGGACGACAGAATTGCTCTAGAGAGGAATATAAATGTTAGATGTATGTTTGCTTGGAACCGGAGGAATGATGCCGCTGCCATATCGGTGGCTGACCGCTTTGTTAACCAGATATAACGGGAGCAGTCTGCTCATTGACTGCGGTGAGGGTACGCAGGTAGCGATGAAAAAGGCGGGGCTGAGCGCCAAACCCATTGATATCATGTGTTTTACCCACTATCATGCCGATCATATCAGTGGTCTGCCCGGCATGCTGCTCACCATGGGAAATGCCGAGCGCACGGAACCGCTCACAATGATTGGACCGAAAGGGCTGGAGCGTGTCGTGAACGCGCTGCGCACGATCGCGCCGGAACTGCCCTTTGAGATTCGTTATCTGGAGATTGATGGGGCAAAACAGCATTTTTCCATCAACGGATATGAAATAGATGCCTTCCGGGTAAACCATAATGTGCTCTGCTACGGATACACCATCGAGATCAGGCGGGCGGGACGATTCAACCTTGAGGCGGCGCAGAAGCTGCCGATCCCGCGCAACTACTGGGGACGTCTGCAGCGGGGAGAAACGGTGGTGTATGAGGGAGAGACTTACACACCGGATCTGGTCATGGGCGCGCCGCGCAAGGGCATCAAGCTCACTTACTGTACAGACACCAGACCGACAAAATCGCTTGCAGAGGCAGCGGATCATGCCGATCTTCTGATCTGCGAAGGGATGTACGCGGAGGCGGACAAGCTGGAAAAGGCAAAGCAGTACAAGCATATGACATTTTACGAGGCAGCGCATGTGGCGAGTGACGCACAGGTACAGGAACTGTGGCTGACGCATTTCAGCCCCTCGCTCGTGCACGCGGAGGACTATATGGATAAGGTGCGGGGGATTTTCCCTGCTGCATCGCTCGGCAAAGACGGAAGAATGACCGAACTTGATTTTGAGGAGGACGAGGCATGACGAAAAAACGTGGTGGCGTGATATTGCTTATACTCATAGCAGCATTGATCATCGGTGCATTTGCGTTTGTTGCCTACCGTACGCCGAAAACGGCGGAGGAAGCAACGGAAGTCACGGAAAAGGACGAGCTGATGAACAAAAATATAGCGGCAAATTATCCCGCGACCCCCAGAGAGGTGATGAAGCTGTACAATCGATACATGCTTTGCCTTTATGGCGTGGAGAGCGATGAACTCACAGATGGCGAGTTGCGCGCTCTCGGCATAAAAATGCGCGAGCTGTACGATGAGGAGCTGCTGGCGGCCAACCCGGAGGAGTCACATCTCATGAAACTGTCACAGGAGCTTGTTGCTTTCAGGAATGACGAAAAGGTTATGATACAGGCAAATGTCTGCGATTCCAATGAAGTGGAATATATCGATGTGGATGGCGCGTCTGGCGCGCTGGTGGAGTCGTCTTATTTTGTGAAAAAGGGATCCAAGGAATTTGCCCGTACTTATCAGCAGTTTCTGCTGCGCAAGGACGAGAGCGGCAACTGGAGAATTCTGGGTTTTGTAAAAGTAAATGGAGGAGAAGTCTGATCCATGACAGAGAAAAAAAATGATGTAAAAATACTGGCGATCGAGAGCTCATGTGATGAGACGGCGGCAGCTGTCGTTGTGGATGGCCGAGATGTGCGCTCAAATGTGATCTCATCACAGATCGCGCTACATACCCTGTACGGTGGTGTTGTGCCGGAGATCGCTTCCAGAAAGCATATAGAAAAGATCAATCAGGTGGTGGAACAGGCGCTTTCCGATGCGGCAATGACACTTGATGACATAGACGCAATCGCAGTGACCTACGGTCCGGGGCTGGTGGGGGCGCTGCTTGTCGGCGTGGCGGAGGCCAAGGCGATCGCTTATGCCAAAAATCTCCCGCTGATTGGTGTGCATCATATAGAGGGACACATCAGCGCTAATTACATTGAAAACAAGGATCTGGAACCGCCGTTTTTATGTCTGGTTGTATCCGGCGGACATACGCATCTGGTAAAGGTGCAGGATTATGGAAAATATGAGATTCTCGGAAAGACCAGAGACGATGCGGCAGGTGAAGCCTTTGACAAAGTTGCGCGTGCCATCGGGCTGGGCTATCCGGGAGGCCCCAAAATAGAGAAAGTGTCCCATGAGGGAGATCCGCTTGCCATTCACTTTCCACAGCCGAAGGTGGCGGACGGGCCCTATGATTTTTCATTCAGCGGCCTGAAATCGGCCGTATTAAATTACCTGAACGGTGCGCGGATGAAGGGCGAACAGATCGTGCAGGCAGATGTGGCTGCGTCCTTCCAGCACGCTGTGATCGAGGTGCTCGTGCATAATGCCATGCGTGCGATCGACGAGTTTGGCATGGACAAATTCGCCATTGCAGGTGGTGTTGCCTCCAACCAGACGCTGCGGTGCGCCATGGAGGAGGCCTGTAAAAAGAAGGGAGTGGATTTTTATCATCCCTCGCCCATTCTCTGTACAGACAATGCCGCGATGATCGGCGCGGCAGCTTATTATGAATATCTTGCAGGCAAACGGGATGGTTTGGATCTGAACGCGGTGCCCAATCTGAAGCTGGGAGAACGGTAAATGGAGCGCGCGGTATATGGCGCGGTGGTGCTGGCAGGGGGTTCCGGCAGCCGCATGAACACAAAAACAGCAAAACAGTATCTTCTATTAAACGGAAAACCGCTGATCTATTATGCTCTGCGGCAGTTTCAGGACAGCACGGTTGAAAAGATCGTACTGGTCGTGGCAGCAGGACAGGAAGATTACTGCAGGAAAGAGATTGTGGAGCGATATGGCTTTACCAAAGTCTGCGCGATCGTCCCCGGAGGGAGCGAACGCTATCTGTCGGTTTATGCCGGATTGAAGGCGCTTGCGGGCACGGATTATGTGCTCATCCATGACGGGGCTCGTCCCTGCGTGGATCAGAACATTTTAGAGCGGACGATGGAAGCCGTGGCACAGTGGCAGGCGTGTGTGGTGGGCATGCCGGTCAAAGACACGATCAAGATTGTGGATGAACAGCAGATGGCGCTGAAAACGCCTGACCGCAGAAGTCTCTGGCAGGTGCAGACACCGCAGGCATTTTCGTATAATCTGATTCGCGGCGCTTATGACAAGGTGATTGCGTTGGGAGAGCAGACGGTGACGGATGATGCGCAGGTATTGGAGCTGGCATTCGGAAAAACATGCAGGCTGATCGAGGGTTCCTACCGTAATATCAAGGTCACGACACCCGAAGATTTGGATATTGCAAAAATATTCTTGAAAAATGTAAAATAAGTTATTGACATATTGCTAAACGGATGTTAATATAATATTCGCTGATTGCGAAAAAACAGCACGGAGAGGTATCGAAGTGGTCATAACGAGGCGGTCTTGAAAACCGTTTGTCCGCAAGGGCGCGTGGGTTCGAATCCCACCCTCTCCGCTTTATTAAAATAATCAGTTTGCATCGCAGACTGGTTATTTTATTTTCGTAACTGTGTAGTACTTTCACAGTTACTTGTTTTTTTCAATATCGTGCCGAAGTGATTCGGGCAGAGCATGGAGAAGTACCCAAGCTGGCCGAAGGGACACCCCTGGAAAGGGTGCAGGTCGTTAACAGCGGCGCGGGGGTTCAAATCCCCCCTTCTCCGTTTGTGATTTCGTAGTGAAAATGAGTTGAAAAAGTTTTTTAAAAAAATTGTAAAAACTTGTTGACAAATGTGAAACCACATGATATTATTTACAAGCTGTCGCAAACGACTGAACAAAAAAGTCGAAAAAAACAGCAAAAAAATAATTAAAAAAGTTCTTGACAGACGATAGCGACTTTGATATAATACAAAAGCTGCTTCGCAAGAACGGCAAAGAACCTTGATAACTGAACAGTGAAATAACCTTGAAAGATTTGAAAAAGAGAGAAAAACAGGATGGAAGTCGGATGCGATGAATCAAATTTATTTGATGAAGCGCATATGACGACAGACGAGTTTGGCGAACGCCAAACAGCGAGATGAAGCGAAGCGGAATCGAGCGGTTTTTCTCGGATTGTGAACTAACTTTATTAAAACAGTAAAAAACGGTT
>JALELN010000055.1 GCA_022771765.1 Lachnospiraceae bacterium
GTGACCAGCATGCGCAACAAGCGGGAGAATCAGCCGCCTGCAAGTCTTGGGCTGCCGTACTTCCGCGAAGAAAGATAAACGTATTATAAAAAGAGAGAAGCGTATCCGGCTACTCGTTGCCCTGCCGTCGTCAGGCTCCGTCGGGCAAAATCGTATCCGGGTATCGCTTCTCTTTTTTGTTTTATTCGTTATTTTCCTTTGTATGTAATCACAGACTCTACATCATATTTGCTTAGCTTCTCACGACCGTTCAATCCTGCCAGCTCCATGAGGAAAATGATCTTCACCACTTCACCGCCCAGTTGCTCGACGAGCTTCGCGGCAGCCTCGATGGTGCCGCCGGTGGCAATCAGGTCATCGATCAGAATGACCTTCTGGCCGGGCCTTATGGAGTCTGTGTGCATCTCGATCTCCGCCGTGCCGTATTCCAGCTCGTAGGATTCACAGATGGTCTCACGGGGCAGTTTTCCTTTTTTGCGCACCAGGGCAAAGGGCTTGTGCAGCGCATATGCAAGGGGCGCGCCGAAGATAAAGCCTCTGGATTCCGCGCCTGCGATCACGTCGCAGGGAGTATCTCCGATGAGCGCCAGCAGCGAATCGATCGCAAGTTTAAATCCTTCCGCGTCCTGTAAAATACCGGTGATATCCCGGAACATGATGCCGGGCTCCGGGAAATCGGGTATGGTAATGACATAGTCTTCTAATTTTTTCATTGAAATTCTCCTTCCTTTTATGTAATCTTATATTATATCATGTGCAAAAACGGAACATGATCCGATACGTCACTCGTCAATCATGCAAGCATGTTGACTCGTTTGCACTCATGATATCGTGACAAAACCAATTCATTATATTTTACAATAAAAAAGCCGATTGGTGAAGTATAAATATAATTTGAAGAATTTTATCAGGAGAAAATAGATATGTTAGAGGTAGGAACAAGGGCACCGGCCATTGAACTACCGGATCAGAACGGAACGATCCATACACAGGAGGGATATAATGAAATCAGCAAAAGATTTACGGCAATTATTAGAGACAATTGATCACAGAGGTTATCCTGCCTATAAGGAGACCGCCGGTGCATGGCGTTTTGAAAACTATGTACTTGGCATCGACCATGTGCAGGGAGATCCGTTTGCAGCGCCTTCCAGACTGCATGTGGAAGTACCGGCAAGTGTGGCGGGCATTCCGCCAGAATGGTTTGACACAAGAGAGAAAAAAACAGCAATGGAGGACTACTTGCTTCGCCGTTTTTACGGAAAAGCAGGAAAATATTCTTTTCAGGCAAAGGGCTCCGGAAAGAGTGGTGTGATCGCCGTGATGCGTCCGGGGCAGGAAGTGCTGACACGGAGTGCCGTGGAGCTTGGCGCGGACGGATTACTGATTGCCCGGTTTGAAGTGGGATTTCCGGCAAACGGCCGGACGATCAATGCAAGAGAACTCATCAAGATTTTGTATCAGTATCTGCCGCAGTGTGTGGAACAGTCGTTTGTTTATCGGAATATTGACGAAAAGGAGGCAAAGGCGGCGGTGTGTCTGGCAGCAGATCAGGCGTGTCTGCGCAGGCAGATGAAGGAGCAGGGTCTGGTGGCCTTTGTGGCTGATGGAGCAGTGCTGCCTCGGGCATCCGGAGTATCGGACAAGCCGATGAAGCAGGCGGTTTCGTTTCGTTCCCCGGATTCCCTGCGTGTATCATTAGAGCTACATGACGGGCGCAGGATCGATGGCATGGGAATCCGGCGCGGCATTACGCTGCTGGTGGGCGGCGGTTATCACGGAAAGTCCACGCTGTTAAAGGCATTGGAGCGAGGTGTTTATTCGCATATTGCAGGAGATGGCAGGGAGTATGTGCTGACGGACGCGGATGCGGTGAAGATTCGCGCGGAGGACGGAAGGAGTATCTGGCATACGGATATCTCCATGTTTATCGGAGATCTGCCAAACAAAAAATCGACGGTCTGCTTTGACAGTGAGGATGCCAGCGGCAGTACTTCTCAGGCAGCGAATGTGGTGGAAGCAATTGAGGCAGGAGCATCCGCGCTGCTGATCGACGAGGATACGAGCGCTACAAATTTTATGATCCGGGATGAATTGATGCAGCGCGTGATCGCACGGGATAAGGAACCGATCACACCGTATATTGAGCGTGTACAGGAATTAAAAGAGAGCTATGGCATTTCGACGATCCTTGTGGCCGGAAGCTGTGGCGCTTATATTGATGTGGCAGATACCATCATCCAGATGGACAGCTATCTGCCGCGGGATATCACGGTGGATGCGAAAAAGCTGGCAGCAGACTATCCGTGTGTGGCGCAGGCACAGCGGTGCAGGGAACAGCCATGTTTTGACCGCAGACCGGAAAGGCATGAGGACGTGTACTATAAAGGACGGATTAAATTAAAGACACAGGGCCGGGAAGGCATTTCCATTGGTCAGGAGATGATCGATCTGCGTTATGTGGAGCAACTGGTGGACAGCGGGCAGCTGCAGACGCT
>JALELN010000116.1 GCA_022771765.1 Lachnospiraceae bacterium
GCACGCCGCCAGCGTTCATCCTGAGCCAGGATCAAACTCTCATGTTAAAATGTTTAAGTTTGTTCTGGTCATTCAAAAGCTTGGCTTTTGTTTAACCGTTTTTTACTGTTTTAATAAAGTTAGTTCACAATCCGAGAAAAAACCGCTCGATTCCGCTTCGCTTTTTCTCATTTTCTCAAATCTTTTCAAGGTTATTTCACTGTTCAGTTATCAAGGTCCTTTGTCGTTTCCTGTCGCACGCGACAGCTTTTATATATTATCAAAACTGTTTGCGTTTGTCAAGAACTTTTTTAATTCATGATAATAGAAAGTTTGCAGAACATACTTTCTATTATATATTTTTTGCTGACCGGCTGATCTGTCTCCCAGTCGCACGCGACAGCTTGTATATAATATCACCTGGTTCCACAATTGTCAACAACTTTTTTTATTTTTTTCACTTCATCATCTTACCTTTTGATTTGCTCATCGTCTTACCCCCTGATTTAGACAGGCAAAAAACTGCCATACCAACGGTCTCCCATTCGTACAGCAGTTTTTCTTTTTTAAATATCTTTGATTTTTGAACTATTTTCCGGCTCCGTTTGTCGTTCCGTTCGCGCCGTTTGCATTGTTGCCGGTGCCATTGGTGCCGGTGCCGTTTGTATTGCCTGTCACATCGTTTCCAATGTCTTCCACAGTATCGACGACATCGTTTCCGACATTCTCCACACCGTCAACCACATCATCTGCGGCATTATTCACAACACCGTCTCCGTTTGTCGTATCATTAACTGCTCCGTTGGTTGTACCGTTTGTACCGTTTGTATCGTTGACACCATTTGTATTGTCTGTGCCATTAGTTCCGTTGTTGGTCTCGTCAACAGTCGTGTTATTGCCCGGGGTGTTTGCTCCGTTGTCGGTGGCATTGTTATTGTTTGTTCCGTTTCCGCAGGCTGTTGTCATGCAGAATGTCAGTGTCAGCACTGCACACACTAATACTTTTTTGAAAAATAATGTTTTTGACTTCATAAGATTCTCCTTTTTATGCTCGTTTTTATTTAAGATTTCCTATTTTGCAAAAAATATACATATTATTTACGCATCTTTGGTTTAAAAATCCATGCTGCAATATAAGAAAGGATGAGGGCTGCGCTCACGCCTACCGCACACGCCTCAAAACCACCCATAAACAGTCCCATGAATCCATCCCGGTCTATGGCTTCCTTCATACCCTTCCAGAGCACATTTCCAAAACCGAGAAGCGGCACGGATGCTCCGGCTCCTGCCCAGTCTACGAACGGCTGATAGATACCGATCGCCCCCAGCACACAGCCGGTGCAGACCAGAAGCACCATGATGCGCCCCGGTAACAGTTTTGTTTTTTCCATCAAAATCTGCGTCAGCGCGCAGATAATTCCACCCACCACAAAAGCAATTACATAGTCCATGATTGTTTCCTCCTAATCCACATGCTCCAGCACAACACCATGCGCGATACCTGTCACATTTTGTCCCTCATTGAAGCTGACCTGCGACATCAGCGCCCCGGTAGGGATAAACAAAATCCTGCGGTATTCGCCGCTCATGAGCTTTGGAAGATACCATGCCGCCAATGTCACCGCCGAACAGCCGCATCCGCTTCCACCCGCCTGCGTACCCTGTTCTTCACTGTCAAAAATCTTCATGCCACAATCTTCATGCACACCACTGATATCAATACCCTCGTCTTTTAACAGTTTTATCAGAATTTCCTGTCCGACCGTTCCAAGATCACCGGTCACGATCTTGTCATAATCGTCTGGCTTTCGCCCAAAATCTTTCAGATGGGTCTTGATCAGATCCATGGCTGCCGGTGCCATGGCCGCACCCATATTCTGCGCATCCCTGATACCGTAATCCATGATTTTTCCGTTCGTAAAGCCTGTGATCTTTACCTGCGTCTTTTCATTGCAGAGCACATAAGCACCGCTGCCGGTCACGGTCCATGTAGCAGACAGTGGACGCTGGTTAGCGTATTCCACAGGAAAACGGAAGTTTTTCTCTGCTCCGGCAAAGTGACTGGATGTCACAACCATCACCTGCTCCGCAAAACCACCCGCCAGACACATTGCCGCCAGTGACATTCCCTCTCCCAGCGTGGAACACGCGCCGTAAAGCCCAAACAGCGGGATTTCATAGTCCATCAGTCCAAAACAGGTGGCGATATTCTGCCCCAGCAGATCTCCGGCAAAGATATAGCGGATATCGGAAGCCTGCAAATTCGCCTTGCCCAGCGCCAGTGCCACCGCTTCCTTTTGCATGCGGCTCTCTGCCGCCTCCCACGTTTCCTCACCGAATTTATCCGTGTCACAGATCATGTCAAAATGAGACGCCAGCGGACCTTCTCCTTCCATTTTCCCGACGACGGTTCCGGTACTTTTAATATAGACGGGCCGCGCGGGCTCGATACTCGCTTTGCCCTTTTGCTGTAATTGTTCCAACATATCAAGCCTTCCTTTTGTTTTTGTGTAGAATGTGCGGATTCACTCTTTTTTATGCATTGTAAATATCATTGTAAAATCAGATGAAATGGGATAAAATAGAACCAGAACATAGATTCGGTGTATCTGTTCAGAACAGGTCGGAGCGGAACCGCGTAGACCGTGAAAACATGATTCAGGAGTGCAAAAATCCCATCGTCGAAGACGATTTTCATGGATTTTTGCATCGTGACTGTGAAGGTACTGAACAGTTACGATTCGGTGTTTTTCTGAGGAGAATAGATATGGATCGACTGATCTTTCATGTAGATGTGAATTCTGCCTTTTTGAGCTGGCAGGCAAAATACGAGCTGGAACAACTGCATATGGAACGGGATCTGCGCCTGATTCCGGCAGCGGTGGGTGGAGACCCGAAGACCCGTCACGGCATTGTGCTGGCAAAATCCACTCCCGCCAAAAAATACGGTGTCACCACCGGCGAGCCACTGTCGCGGGCACTGGAAAAATGTCCGAATCTCGTGATCGTGCAACCGAAATTTGATGAGTATGTGAAAAATTCACGTGCGTTCATGGATATATTAAAGGAAGTGGCACCGGTGGTGGAACAGGCCAGCATCGATGAAGCTTACTGCGATATGAGCGGCACCGGTCGTATCTACGGCGATCCGGTGGAATTTGCGCACCGGCTCAAAGACCGTATCCGTGAGGAATTACATTTTACGGTCAATGTCGGCATCTCCAACTGCAAGCTGCTGGCAAAGATGGCATCCGACTTTGAAAAACCGGATAAAGTACATACGCTGTTTCCGGACGAGATCGAGAAGAAAATGTGGCCTCTGCCCGCACGGGAACTGTTTCTGGTAGGGCGTTCTTCCGCAAAAAAACTCACCGGTCTCGGCATCCGCACGATCGGTGATATTGCGCGGATGGACCCGGCACTTTTGCAGCTTCATTTTGGGAAACAAGGGATAACAATGTGGGAATTTGCGTGCGGCATAGATGAATCCCCCGTGCGCAGCGAGAGCGATGCTGCCAAAAGCTATGGCAATTCTGTCACACTGCGGTTCGACGTGACAGATGCCAACAACGCCAAAAAGATCCTTCTGTCTCTCTGTGAGACAGTGGGCGCAAGACTGCGTGCGGATAAAGCATATATCCGCAGTGTGACAGTCACGATCAAGGACTGTGAATTTCGCACGACTTCCCATCAGGCGGGACTTTCCAATGCCACAAACGTGACAGAGGTCATCTACCGCGAGGCATGCGTGCTTTTTGACCAGCTCTGGGATCACACTCCCATCCGTCTTCTCGGAGTCTCTACCGGCAAGATCACGGACGATGCCTACAGTCAGATGGAGCTTTTTTCCACTGCTCCTGCAAACGGTCCTACCCCGGAAAAGCTCTCAAAGCTGAATGCTGCCATCGATCAGATCCGCGACCGCTACGGAGAGGATTCTGTCAAGCGCGCCCGGTTTCTGGAGGGCGGCAGTCATATGACGAAGGGGCTGAATAAGGCAAAAAGAGAGGAGTAGCGGCTATTTCTCATACATTTTCTTTTTTAAAAACGCAAGCACCGCCTCATAATTATCCGGGATATGCGGAAAACGGCAATTTGTGCAATCCTTGAATACACGTCCGTTCTTATTTTCCCGAAAAACCGGATTGCCCGGGCAGTCCGGATATGGGTTCATCGGGCAGTAGCAGAACAGACAGTTAAAGGCTCTGCCCTCCATGCCCTCATGGCAGGGAAAATATTTGCAGTCTCTATTCTCAAAAAAACGCTGGCTGTTTTCCATCTTCTCATCATTCCTTTCCTGATCACTCCACGGCATCTGTTACCTCAGCAGCAGGATCTCCTCCTCCGGCAGCCGCAAAAAATTCGGCAGCCCGCGTTCTTCGATCTGCTGATAACTGCTCTTTTGCACATACCAGCAGATGTCCGGCGAATGACTGTAATATTTGTACTCAAAGGGATATTCCGCCACATCTGACAGATGAAACGCGACGGCGTTTTCCGGCTGTGCAGACTCCCATACCGGCTCAAACATATGCGCCCGGATACCGATATAATGAAGATCCGGCGGTACCTCTTTTTTCAATAACAGCGTCAGATCCCAGTCCGGTACAGCCACGTGATGTTCGTCGAGCCGTTTTGCCGGCGCGATGTTTTTACATCCGGTCAGCCGCGCAGTCTCCATCTCCTTCGGGTGCAAAAACAGCTCCCTTGTATCGCCAAAACGGATCTGTTTTCCCTCATCAATGATTAACAGTTCCTCGGAAAAACGGTAAAGCTCATCCCGGTTGTGGGACACAAAGATGACCGTGCCGTCATAATCGCCAAGCGTCTCCATCAGCTCCTGCAGCAGCCGATCCCTCAGAAATGCATCCAGCGCCGCAAAGGGCTCATCCAAAAGGATCATCTGCGGTTCATAGGCCATGATCCGCGCCAGCGCGACACGCTGCTGCTGCCCGCCGGAAAGTTCCTCCGGAAAGCGCGCCTCGAACCCTTCCAGCCGAAAACGCGAAAGCTGTTCCCGCACGCGGCGGGCCTTCTGCTCCTTTGTTCCCCTCAGTCCGGCAGCAATATTCTGCTCCACGCTCATATGAGGAAACAGCGCGTAATTTTGAAAGACATAGCCTACATTTCTGCGCTGTGGCTTCTCATTGATTTTCTTCTCTTTATCAAAGAGCACCTGTCCGTCCACCGTAATTTGACCCTCATCCGGGGTCTCGATCCCCGCGATCGACTTTAGAGTCATGCTCTTACCGCTGCCGGAGGCTCCCAGAATACCGATCCGTTTCTTCTCTGTGGAAAAAGAAATCTCCAGCGAAAAATCCGGCAAATCTCTTTTGATCCTGCATGTGATTGACATAAATCATTCATCCTTTCATCGGCGTAGCAACACTTCATGCTCTACCAGCGTCTGCCGCGCTTTGCTTTTCGATCAGTCACCAGATTCATCAAAAAGATCGCCAAAAAGGCGATCAGTGCCACGGAAAATGCCCAGATACCGGCTGTCACAAAATCTCCATCCTGTATGACCATCGCAATGCGCTGGGCAATCGTCGCCGTTTTTCCCGGAATGTTGCCCGCCAGCATGGAAGTCGCTCCGTACTCACCCATGGCGCGGGCGAAAGTGAGGATGGTGCCTCCCAGAAGCCCCGGCCTGGCCAGCGGCAGGATCACCTGCCAGAAAATCTTTGTCTCCGACATGCCCAGCGTGCGCGCTGCATAGATCAGATTCGGATCAATCTGCTCAAAGGCCGCCCGCGCGTTCCGGTACATGAGCGGAAACGCGATCACGGTCGCAGCGATCACGCATCCGGCCCAGCTCTGCACGATTTTGATATCCAGCTTTTCATATAGAAACATCCCCACCGGCCGCCGTCTGCTGAACAGCAGCAACAGGAAAAAGCCTGCCGCCGTAGGCGGCAGAACCATTGGCAGTGTCAGTATCCCGTCCAAAACCGCCCGCATCCGTTTTCCGGCACTCATGGATCGTTTCGCGGCAAATATCCCAAGAAAAAATGAGAGAATCGTGGCTACCACGCCGGTCTTTAGGGAAATATAGAGCGGACTGTAATCCAGTTCCTTTAAAATTGCGACCAGGTTCATTTCATCTCCTCCATTTCATTCCCCATTCTCTTCTCGATTCAAAATCAATAAATAAACAGACTGTCCTTTTGTCAATTTTCCCCGCTTATATCCGTGTCAAAATAATAGTTTTCATATACTTCTTTTGCCTCATCCGAGAGCAGAAATTCGTAAAAATCCCGCGATGCCTCGCTCTGAGCCTCATCCGCTTCATCGTTTTTCACAAGGCAGACCGGATAATTGACCACACCGGTCAGATCATAGGGCACCTTCTGCAGCACTTCCACCTGATCCTCGTAGCCGTAAATGTCGGAATAGTAGGCAGTTCCCACCTCGCAGGCATCCTCCACAACGGCGAGAATCGCCTTACTGACATTGTCCTGATCACTGATCGTGACACCGCCCAGCGCCTCGGAAACCTCTGCTCCCGTATATTCCTCGGGTGCCTTGTCTCCCTGTAAGATACCGAGATTCACCAGCGCCTGTCTGGTGTATTTTCCTGCCGGAACGGAACCGTTTGCCAGCGCAATGGAAGACGCTTCACCCAGATTTTCCAGCCCGCTCACCTTCGTACCACTGTCTTTTCGTGTGACAACGATCAGCTGATTATTCACCACATTCGCGCGGCTTCCATCTTTGATCAGCCCGTCCGCTTCCAGTGTATCCATCTGTTTTTGCGCAGCGGAAAAAAAAATGTCACAGGCATAGCCCTCCTCGATCTGCGTCAGCAATGTGCCGGAGCTGTCCGCGTTAATCGAAATCTCAACACCGGGATGATCTTTTCCGTACATTTCAGACAACTCGCTCATCACCGTATTCAGGCTTGCTGCCGCAAACACCTGTATCTGCGTATTCTGCCCCTTCTCTGCGCTCCCACAACCGCCAAGGCAGCCCGACACCAGCGCGGCAATCAGTATTCCTGCTAATTTTCTTTTCATCTCCCATACTCTCCTTCGTTTTAATTTTCCAGCGGACGTGCGCATTCACGCGCATTTCCCCGCAGGATATCCAGTCCGTGGGACAGGCGTGGCAGAAGAAAATCCAGCGATTCCTGCACCGCCTTCGGACTCCCGGGCAGATTGATGATCAGCGTATTCCCCCGAATCCCGGAAACAGCCCTGGAAAACATCGCGCGGTCAGTGATTGTCATCGAATATGCGCGGATCGCCTCCGCAATGCCCGGCGCCATCCGATCACAGACAGCAATGGTCGCTTCGGGCGTGAAGTCCCGCGACGAGAAACCGGTTCCGCCCGTTGTAAAGACTACATCCATCTGCCGCCCGTCTGACAGACGGATCAATTCTTTTTCCAATGGCTGTCTGCCGTCCGGAAGAAGCAGCCGTTCGCGCACCGCATAGCCCGCCTTCTCCAGACAGTCTGTAAGCAGCGCGCCGCTTTTATCCTCACGCTCTCCGGCAGCTCCCTTGTCGCTGAGTGTAACGACTGCCGCCTGATACGGCCGGTCTGCCTGTGGCGGTTCTACACGAAAAGTCTCACCCACGCGCATCGTCCCGCCTCGCACAACCTCCGCAAATACGCCCTCGCGGGGCATGATACAGTCTCCCATCCGCTGATAGATCTCACAGTGATTGTGACATTCCTTGCCAATCTGTGTCAGTTCCAGAATCACCTCATCAAAATAAAATCTGCTGCCCACCGCAAGGGTGCGCAGATCCGCTCCTTCCACGATCAGATTTTCTCCAAAAGCGCCGAAGGCGACATCCGCCCCCTGCCTGCGAAATTCTTCGATTTTTTCACAGGATAACAGGCTTACCTGTCTGTGCCAGTTCCCGGCATGGGCATCACCGCGAATCCCATAGCCCTCCACAAACGCAGCCTGTGAAACTTCCTTCTTCTCTGTTCCACGTTTTTCACTGATACATATCCCGCACAGTTTCATCTCTTTCCTATCCTCCGATCTGCGCCATCTGTCGCTGCTCCGTCACCGCTGCCCGATCCGAAAAACAGTGCCCCTTCGGCTTCTGCCGGATCGCCTGCACAATCCGTCCTTCGACCTGCGCCAGATCTCCTGCCCGCAGCGCCCCGCGCAGTGGAATCCGTTCCCTGTAACACAGACAAGGCTTCAGCTCTCCGATGGAGGTGAGCCGCAGCCTGTTGCAATGGGTGCAAAATGGTCCGTGCAGTGCACTGATAAAACCGATACTTCCCACAAAACCCGCCGGTTTCACATAGGCAGCAGGACCATTTCCGGCAACCTTCACCGGTGTCAATTCCCCGAATACTTCCGAGAGCTGCTCCCGCAGCCACGCTTCACTGACCGCTTCATAATCCGCACCGGCCCCGATGGGCATCATCTCAATAAACCGCACCGCCACGGGCAGGTTTCTGGCTAACTCTGCCAGATCCTTCCATTCATCCTGATTGATCTGAGACTGCAGTACGCAGTTGATTTTGACCGGAATATTCTTTCGCAGTGCCGCCTGCAGGCCATTCCATGCCGCTTCCCACGCATCTGATCCCGTGATTTGCAAAAAACGGTCCGGGCGCAGCGTATCCAGACTAATGTTGACCGCATCCAGCCCCGCATCCAGCAAGGCATCCGCATATTCCGAAAAAAGCACACCGTTGGTAGTCATCGTCACCTGTTCGATTCCATCCACCGCTTTTAACGCCGCTACAAGCTCCCAGATATTACGGCGCACCAGAGGCTCCCCTCCTGTGAGCTTCACTGCCCGGATGCCATGTTTTGCCGCCAGTTCTGCCACGCACACCAGCTCGTCAAAAGTCAAGAGATCCTCTCTGGGAAGCCGTTCGATATCTTCCGGCATACAATATCGGCATCGCAGGTTACACCGGTCTGTGACGGAAATGCGCATATAGGTGATCTTTCGTCCATACTGATCCTGCAACGCCTAACCCTCCCAGATACCGCTCTTTCCACCGCTCTTTTTTAATAGCCGGATATCGGTCATCACCATGCCCCGGTCAATTGCCTTGCACATGTCATAGATGGTCAGCAGCGCGATCTGCACGCCGGTGAGCGCCTCCATCTCAACGCCTGTCTTTCCGACGGTCTTTGTCCTGCAATGCGCCTCAATCTCACAGTTTTCTTCGTGCATCAAAAACTCCAGCTCCACACCGGTGAGTCCGATACAATGGCAGAGCGGCACCAGTTCAAAGGTTTTCTTTGCGCCCATGATGCCCGCAATACGCGCCACAGACAACACATCTCCCTTCTTGACCGCACCGTTTTTTACAAGGGCAAAGCATTCCGCTGACATACGGATACTCCCTGCTGCCATCGCCTCACGTACCGTGTCCGTCTTTTCGCTCACATCCACCATACGAGCCGCGCCGTTTTCATCTAAATGTGTCAGTTGATTCATCGCTTCCTCTACTTTCCAAAGGAGCACGCCGGAAAACGACAGTCCTCACAGCCGAGGCACAATCCCCCATGTCCGTAAGCAATGATCGAATCCCGCGTGATCCTCACACCCGCTGCCAGCTTGGGCAGCAGCAGATCAAAAATCGTTGTTTTCGCATACATCACACAGCCCGGCAGACCGAGAATCGGCACACCGTCTGAAAAATAGCCGAGACAGAGCATGGCTCCCGGCAACGTCGGTGCTCCGTAAGTCACAATATCCGCCCCGCTGTCCCGGATTGCGCCCGGGGTGCAGTCATCCGGATCCACACTCATACCTCCGGTACATAAGATCAGGTCAACCCCCTTTTCCCGCATGGCAGCGATAGTATCCGCAATCATCTGTTTCTCATCACTGCAGATGACATGTTCTGCCACGCAGATCCCAAACCGGTCCAGTTTTTGCTCCACAACCGGTGTGAAGCGATCCTCAATCAAACCGTTGTAGACCTCGCTTCCGGTAGTGATCACAGCAGCTGTTTTCAGTTTCCACGGCAAGATCGCAAGCAATGGTTCACCGCCTGCTGCCGCCTGTGCCTCCCGCATGCGCTCCTCCTCAATAACCAGTGGAATCACACGCATACCCGCCAGTTTGTCTCCACATCTGACCGCCGTATCGCCATGCCTGGTGGCGATCATAATCTGCTCTACGGAATTGACTGCAAACAGCCGTTTCACATCCACCTGAAACAATCCGTCACACTCCGCCCGCAGCTCAATCTTTCCCTCCCTCGGTTCGGTCGCGCTCATATTTGTATTCATACACAAGTCACGCAGTATTTCTGCCGCCTCGTCCTCATGCAGCATTCCTTCCTTTTTTTCCCACACGTAAATGTGTTCTTTGCCCATGGATAACAGTACCGGGATATCCTCCTGCGTCACGACATGCCCTTTATGGAATCTCGCGCCTTTACTGACACCCGGAATAATCTGTGTCATATCATGGCAGAGTACCTGTCCCACGGCTTCCTCCACGCGAATCAGTTTCATCCTCTGTCCCGTCCTCCTTTTATAATCCTTTTCATTGTATCACATTCTTTAAATTTTTCCACACATCGCCCGCATCTTCTGAAGGATCTTTTTTTCCATCCGGCTCACCTGAACCTGTGTCATTCCCATAGTATCCGCCACATTACATTGCGTTTTTCCCTCAAAATAACGCAGTCTGATGATCTGTTGTTCCTTTGGGTCCAGCATTCCAATCAGCTGCTGAACGGTCAGGCGGTTTAACAGTTCTTCCTCTTCAGGCGCATCATCCGCTACCTTGTCCACCAGATACAGCTCGCTTCCGTCAGACTGATAGATGGTCTGATAGATCGAAGTGACCTCCTCCGTCGCGTCGATGGCCAGCGCGATCTCCTCCTTTGAAAGCCCCGTATCGTCCGCAAGCTCCTGCATGGTCACACTGCGTCCCAGCTTCTGCTCCAGCTTCTCCCGGCTTTTTTTGACACGCCAGCCGCTCTCCTTGATACTGCGGCTCACTTTCATCATGCCGTCATCCCGAAGAAACCGCCGGATCTCTCCCGTGACCAGCGGAACCGCATACGTGGAAAAACGCACTTCATAAGAAAAATCAAATTTTTCGATTGCCTTCATCAGGCCGATCGCTCCGATCTGAAACAGGTCATCCCTGTCATACCCGCGGTTTTCAAAGCGCTTGACCACACTTCCCACCAGCCCAAGATTTTCCTGCACCAGCAGCTCTCCTGCTTCTTTATCCCCATTTTTTACCCGTAACAGCAATTCCATGGTGTGCTCCATCTGCTACTCCTTCTCCTGCAGATGCAGCTGTTTTTTCATCTCCACGCAGGTCCCGCGCCCTTCCGTTGACGTGATATGTACCTCATCCATAAAGGCTTCCATAAAAGAAAAGCCCATGCCGGAGCGCTCCGCCTCGGGCTTCGTCGTAAAAAACGGTTCTCTCGCTTTCTCCACATCCGCAATACCTCTTCCCTGATCGCAGACCGTAACGGTTATATCCCCGCCGCGCTTTCTACAAGTTAAACATACTTGTCCCACGCAGCCCTCATAGCCGTGGATAATGGAGTTTGTCACCGCCTCCGACACAGCGGTCTTGATATCCGCCATCTCATCAATCGTCGGATTTAAGTCCATCAGAAACGCAGTCACTACCATTCGCGCAAACTGCTCATTTTCAGGATAAGACGCAAAACGTATGCTCATCTCCTGTTCGTGTAACTGTTCCGTATCTTCACAGTTGCGATGCAAAAATCCATGAAAATCGTCTTCGACGATAGAATTTACGTGCTCCCGAATCATGTTCTCGCGATCTACGCAATTCCGCTCCGATCTGTTCTGAACAATCTCTTGCTCTTTCATCATCTCATACCTCCTTTACAACCGTAATCAGCTTCGGCAGACCGGCCAGAGTAAATATTTTCTGCACCCGGTCATTCAGATTTTCTGCCTCCACACTGCCTCCGGTGTATCCCATCTTGCGGCTTCTGCCGATCAGCATACCGATACCTGAGCTGTCCATAAATTCCGTATTGGAAAAATCAAAAATCAGATGCCGGATTTGATAATTGTCAATCAGCATGTCTGCCTCCTCCCGTATCTCGCTTGCCGCGCATTCGTCAATTTCACGCGGTGTAAAAATGCGCAGACTTCCGGTTTTCGTCTCATATTGAAATTCCATGTTCTGTTTTCCTCCCTTTTTTTGCTCTGAATAGGTACAAAAAAAGACACAATATCTGTTTCGATACTGTGTCTTTTGTAAATGAAATATAAAATTTTAAAGGCCTTAAATTCCCCGCTCCGTCACTGCTCCTGTGCCGCCAGCGTCTGCTCGATCTGTGTCACATAACGGGCTGCATTGTATGCCAGCGTGCTACCCGGGAATAGATCCACTACCTTTGAATAGCTCTCCTTCGCATTTACCCAGTCCTCCGTCTTACGATATGCCTGCGCCAGATTATACAACGCATTTCCATTGTCGTACTGCTCATCCATTGCTACTACCTTTGAGAGCAGCGCAATCGCCTCCTCATTTCTGTAGCTGTTGTACGCGCTCATGCCTTCTTCGTAGGCAGTGGTCAGATACTGGTTATTCACCTGCTCACGCAACGTTTTTATGATCTTCTTTCCATTCTGTGAAAGAAGATTTTCATCAATTCCCTCCAGAGTGTCTCCTGCCAGTTCGATATTTTCATTTATATACGCATCATACGCAGTCAAAAGTGCCTCATTTGCTGCAATCGCAGCATCCCGGTCCTTCATATCGTCCTGAACATCCTTAACATCAGTGGTCAGACTGTCGATCCGCTCCTCCAGTGATTTGATGGTATTATTTTTATCAGCAATGGTATTGTTCGCCTCAGTGACTGCCACGCTGGCGTCACTGACCGCCTGCTTGCGCACACCGGGAACGACCAGATACCACGTAATCGCCACACCGATCGCCACACCGACCAGCAGATTGGCTGCCATTCCCCAGAAACCGATATCGCCGCGGAACTTCGGCTGAATGATCATATCATTTCCGTTCTGATATGCTACTGCCTGCGCTTTTTTTGCTTTTTTTCCGCCACCCTGACGTATCTGTTCCGCCACCTCTTTGAGATAGCGCGCAGTCGTCGGATTGCCCGAATCGATGGTCTCTGCTTTCCGTAATGCTTTCCGCGCCTGATCCAGTTCACCGTTGCGGATATAGATCAACGCCAGCAGCTGCCAGCCCTTGACGAACTTCGCATTTCCCGCAAGAATCTTTTTCAACTGGATGACAGCAAGATCCAGACTGTCCTGCTGGCAATACGCAACCACCTGATTGTACTTACGCGCCAGCTGGTTGATCTTTTCCTTCTCTGACGGATCTTTTTTTGTCTGCTCTAAATAAACGGAGGCGCGGTTTTCCTCTTCCTGATAGCCCTTACTGATCAGCCATTCTCGCACCGCTGCCACACCCTCGCCCATCTCATAGTAAATGAGTCCAAGCAGATTGCGGGCATTGGTATTCACCTTATTATATTGCAGACTCAAACGCAGATCAGCGATAGCACCGGACAGATCTCTCGTCTTTGCTTTTGACAGCGCCTGATTGTATAAATAATTGGAGATGCCTACAAATTTGCGATAAATCCGCAGGTCAACCCCACAGTTCGGGCAGACCTTTTCCTGCCCGAGAATGATTCCACAGTTATAGCATTCCATTGTATTTCCTCTTATTTCCTCTTCAATTCGCTCATCATCTGCTGCATGATATCTGTCATGTCTGTAATATCATGCTCATAGATCTCAACTTCTGCATCCTCGATCTCATCGCTTGGCTGAAAATGCTTTAATTCTTCCTCAAAATTGATCATTGTTTCCTCCATAAAATTGCAAATAAAAACCATTACTTTTTGGTTCTGAACTATCATATACCAGAGTAATGGTTTCTTGCAAGGGTCTTTCCCTCATAAATTGAAATTTTAATCGCATTTTTCGACATTCCGGAAAACGGTGGCATCACTTCGCCGTATATCCGATGTTAAACATTCCGATACGCCCCATATATTTTTTGAACTCAACCGCCTTCTGGGGCTCCTGTACCTGAATGGACTGTTCATCCACACGAACACGCACACCGGGATAAACATTTCTGACCACCTGGATGTATGCCTCGTTGGAAGCACTGATGATCTGCTGCAATCCTTCCAGCTCCTCCTTGCGTCCGGCAATCTGCGCAGACAGGCGCACCTTCTCTTTGACAAGTGCCATCCGTCTGGGATCATTGCGAAACGACAGTCCTTTCTGCCGCATGATCGTCTCAAACTGAATCAGACCTTCTTCGATGCGCTGAAGCTGCAGCTCATCATCCTTTGTCTCGCTGTCAATCTGGCTGATCTGCTCATACACCTTCTGGTGAACGCCTACGGACACCTCTGTATTCGCGCCCGCCGCATTGCCGATCTCTCGCGCCTCGATTCCGCGCACTGCATGTGTGGTTCCACTCACGATACAGCCTTTTTTCCCGGTCAGCTTGATCATTCCACCCGCATACACGCGACTGTCCAGGAAAGAATCTGCCTCGATATCACCATCGGTCTTCACATCCGCATACTCAAGAAACTGTGCCGTAATATTCCCCTTGGAACGCACCTTGGCACCGTTTTTACCAAGCACACCTCCCCGCAGAATCACGCCTTTTTTGCCCTCTATATAAGCAGACTCAACAATCTTGTCAACCGTCACTGTTCCGGTGGCCTTCACAGACATTCCCTCCAGAACATTGCCGTGGATAATCACATCGCCATTGAACTCAATATTTCCCGAAGACAGATCAACATCTCCAAACAGCTCATGGACCGGAAAGATATTCACACGGTTATTCAACTCCGTGATCTTTCCACCCATAGTCGCACAGTAGGTAACTCCGTCATCCATGCGCTCAAAACCGGTTCCCTTTAACGGAGGCAGCTCTGCGCCGTGCTTTGCCAGCTTAAACTGCGCCGCCAGATTGTAACCGTTCGTCCCGGCTGTACCTGCATGATAAATGGCAATCTTCTGACCCGACTCCACCAGTTCTATCATCTTTATATTTTTGTAATCGACCGTCCCATCTTCAAGAACGATCGGCTTTTGCGAGAGATTCGTTTCAAACAGATACTCAAAATACCCGTCTTTTCCATCCTGTGCCTCTGCACCCTTTGCAACCAGAATCTCTTTGTTATACAGTCTGTTGTCTATGATTTTCTGCAGATTCTCAGGTATAATTCCAATCTTTACATGATTCAGGTGAAGCACATCTGTCAGGTACTCGACCGTGTAGTTTTCCGGTGTCCCCGTTGGCGGAACCGTCATGTATGCTTCCATGCAATCCTCTGTAATCCTTACAGTAGGCATCGGTAATGACATGCGCTGCACCTCCCTTCATTTTCATCCTGATTTGCAAAACGACTATTGTATACTCCAAATAAAGTATACAATAGTCGTCACGCTTTTGCAATTATTTTATTTCATTTGCTCCAGTCTCTGAAGTACCTGAGCCATCATCTGCTCGTATTTTGCCTGCTTATCCTTCTCCTCCTGAATCTTGGCAGCAGGTGCCTTACTGACAAACTTTTCATTGCCCAGCATCTTGCGTGAGCGCTCCAGTTCCTTCTCCAGACGGTCTTTCTCCTTTAACAGGCGCTCCTTCTCCTTCTCAAAGTCCACCAGATCCTCTAACGGCAGATAAACCACCGCATCCGGAATCACTGCAGACACAGCATCCTCGCCAACTCCGCTCTTGTCAGCCTGAACCGCGATCTCACTCGTAAATGCCAGATTGACATAGACCTCTTTGTTGTCCTCAAAAACTCTACGCACTGCCTGATCCTCAGATACAATAACAAGTTTTGCCTTTCTGGAAGGGGGAACATCCATCTGTGTGCGGACATTGCGGACTGCCTTTACCAGATCCTTGCAGTGTTCGATGGCTGCCTCCTCTGTAGGGAAATTCCACTCATTCTTGTACTCCGGCCACTTGGAGAGCATGATTGTCTCCTCCTCGCTCTGAAGCGTACAGAAGATCTCCTCCGTGATGAACGGCATATAGGGATGAAGCAGCTTGAGAGCATTCGTAAGCACGGTCTTTAATGTCCAGAGCGCCGCATTCGCAGAAGCAGGATCTTCCTCTTTCTTGTAGGTTCGAACCTTCGCAATCTCAATATACCAGTCACAGAACTCGTCCCAGATAAAGTCATAGACCTTCTGAACAGCGATACCCAGCTCAAATTTATCCAGATTCTCCGTCGCATCCTTCGCGAGTGTATTTACTTTGGAAAGAATCCACTTGTCTGCCGGATGAAGCTCATTCAGATCCGGCTCCGTGACAGTGACACCTTCCAGATTCATCATAATAAAACGTGATGCATTCCATACCTTATTGGCGAAATTGCGGGATGCCTCCACGCGCTCCCAGTAAAAACGCATATCATTGCCCGGCGCATTTCCGGTGATCAGAGTCAGACGCAGTGCATCTGCGCCGTATTTATCAATCACCTCCAGCGGATCAATACCATTGCCCAGTGACTTACTCATCTTTCTTCCCTGCGAGTCACGCACAAGACCGTGGAAAAGTACCGTGTGGAACGGAGCCTCACCCATCTGCTCATAACCGGAGAAAATCATGCGGATGACCCAGAAGAAAATGATATCATATCCGGTCACCAGCACATCATTCGGGTAGAAATAATCCAGATCCTCGGTTTTTTCAGGCCAGCCCAGTGTGGAAAAGGGCCACAGAGCAGAAGAGAACCACGTATCCAGTGTATCCGGATCCTGTGTCATATGCTTGCAGCCACACTTCGGGCAGACACCGGGATTTTCCACGGAAACAACCATCTCGCCGCAATCATCGCAGTACCACGCCGGAATCCGGTGTCCCCACCAGAGCTGCCGACTGATACACCAGTCACGGATATTGTCTGTCCAGTTGAAATAAGTCTTCTCCATGCGGGCGGGGAGCAGCTTGATTTCACCCTTTTTCACTGCCTCAACGGCGGGCTTAATCATCTCGTCCATCTTTACAAACCACTGCTGCTTAATCATCGGTTCCACCGTCGTATGGCAGCGATCATGAGTTCCTACATTATGAGAATGAGGCACTACCTTAACGAGCAGTCCCATCTCCTCCAGATCTGCAACGAGTGCTTTTCTACACTCATAGCGATCCATGCCTGCATACTTGCCTGCCTTCTCGTTCATGGTAGCGTCATCGTTAATGACGATGCTCTCCTCCAGGCCATGACGCTTACCTACCTCAAAGTCATTCGGGTCATGTGCCGGCGTGATCTTCACGCATCCGGTTCCAAACTCCTTGTCCACATACGCATCGGCAATGACAGGAATCTGTCTGCCCGTCGTCGGCAGCTCCAGCATTTTTCCGATAATATCCTGATAACGCTCATCTTCCGGATTGACTGCGACCGCAGTATCTCCAAACAATGTCTCCGGTCGTGTGGTGGCAATCTCCACAAAACGTCCTTCCTCGCCCACTACCGGATAGTTGATATGCCAGAAAAATCCATCCTGCTCCTCATGCTCTACCTCCGCGTCTGAAATAGAAGTTTTGCAGACCGGACACCAGTTAACAATACGGGAGCCTTTGTAGATCCAGCCCTTCTTATATAATTTAGTAAATACTTCTTCGACTGCATGAGAACAGCCCTCATCCATCGTAAAGCGCTCACGCTCCCAGTCCGCGGAAGAACCCAGCTTGCGCAGCTGCTTCACAATACGTCCACCGTACTCCTCACGCCACTCCCAGCATTTCTCCAGAAACTCCTCCCGGGTCAGGTCAGCCTTGTTGATCCCCTGCTCCTTTAAGGATTCGATCACCTTCACCTCTGTAGCAATGGATGCATGGTCGGTTCCCGGCTGCCACAATGCATTGTACCCCTGCATTCTCTTATAGCGGATCAGAATATCCTGCATGGTATTATCCAGCGCATGTCCCATATGCAGCTGCCCGGTAATATTGGGCGGAGGCATCACAATCGTGAAAGGTTTTTTGGAACGGTCCACCTCCGCATGGAAATATCCGTTCTCCTCCCACTTACGGTACAGGCGATCCTCAATTCCCTTCGGATCATATGTCTTGGCAAGTTCTTTACTCATATCTATGTCCTTCTTTCATTTTTTTCCTTTTTTATGAACAGTTCTATGGTAAATGGATTTTTTCTTGTTGTCAAGGGCAGAAATCACATGTATAATTGTATGTATCATTAAGCGTCCACGCTTTCACTACATCAAACAGGAGACAAAAATATGGGATTTAATAATTTGAACGAGCTTGATGCTATGCATCTGGATGTATTACGTGAGATTGGCAATATCGGTTCCGGCAATGCCGCAACTTCACTGTCCTCCATGTTAAATACAACCGTAGAAATCGAAGTACCCACCATCAGCCTGATCAACTATGAGAATGTTTCCCAGTATCTTGGTGGCAAGGACAATGAAGTTATCGGACTTGCACTCGGTCTTGAAGCAGATATTGAGGGAGTTATGCTGCATGTTGTACAGCCCAGATTTGCTTCGCGTATCGTAAATACTTTTTATCCGAAGGAGATTGAGACACTGGAGGATATCAATGAGATGGATCTGTCTGCGGTAAAGGAAACAAGCAACATTACCACCGCCGCCTACGTCAATTCCATGGCGTCAATGACGAATACATTCATCAACATCACCCCACCCATTGAATACCTGGATACTGTTGAGAATGTATTAAAACATGCATCAAACCGCTTTGATGCCATCGGAAATCAGGTCATCTACATAGACGAAAATCTGTACATAGGAAATACACAGATCAAGAGCAGCATGATCCTGATCCTTCAGATCGACTCCCTGAAGCTGTTGTTTGATAAACTCGGAATTCCCTATTAACTAATAACTGAAAATAAAACGCGGGAGCTGTAAACAGCTCCCGCTATTTTTCTATTCTTCACTTTTTTCTTCGTTATCCTCTGTTTTTTCGCCTGCATCAGGCCCATTTTCCTCATATATTCCGGTGACCAGACCATAGACCGCGCCAACAACAAAATAAACGCCCGCGATCGTCAACACGACACCGAACACAGTCAGAGCCACCGACAGCGGCTCCCCGCTCTTTACAGACTCTCCAAACAGCTGATACATCAGATATAACACATAACCGCCCACCAGACCGCGAATCAGATAAGTCACGCGGCGCATGGCATAACTCACCAGCAGCAGCTTTGCCGGAAAGCCTCCGGATCTATCCTTTTTTTCGTTGTTCATTTATTCATCCTCTCCGTCTTCCTCATCTGCAACGACTGCTGCCGTTGCTCCGGAAACTGCCGCCACGATCACTACCACTGCAATAATAACAAGTAATACGATTCCTGCAAATATAGTTAAAATATTCATGTCATTCTCCTTTTCCCGCTCAAAATCTAATATACTGTTGCGTAAGTGCTGAGACCTGCATCCTGCAAATAACTCTTATATTTTTTGATATATGCATTCGACACATTGACTTTTGCCTTCACATATGTCTTGCTGAAAGCCTTTTCCCCGACACCGGTCAGCTTTCTGGAATAAATTGTGATCGCCCTCAGCTTGGGACAATTATAAAATGCCGCACGATTGATCTTGATCACATTTTTTCCAATGGAAAGCGACGTAAGCTTTGGCATATCACGAAATGCGTTCACGCCAATATTGGTCACCTTATAGACGCCTCCTCCAAATGTAATCGTAGACGGAATCGTGAGTGTCGTCAAGGTCTGTTTTGTACAGCCGACGGCCTTCACTCTCAGATCAGAGCTTGTCGTGCGTGTCACCTGATAGGTGATATAGTTAATCGTGCGCGTATCTCCAATCTTCGGCTTCTCCTCCGTGATCGGTCCGTCTGTCATTGAGACAAGCCACACTGCATTCACGGTAAGATTTTTGGTCACATACGTGTACTCCGTCGTATCCCAGCCCAAAATGTATCCCTTGCGTGTCCACACCGGCGGTGTTGCTGACCCGCCATAGTAGGTTGTCACCTCCGTCATCTGGCCGCTATAGGCATCCTTAAACGTAACCGTATAATTCTGTTTCCAGGAAGCATACACGTTCAGATTCTGCTGGACATTTGTGTAATCCTTGTCCCAGGTGAGCGTATATCCGCTCCGCTCGTTTAAAATCGGAGCAGAGGCAGAGTCTCCGACCGTCACCTCTTCCGTCTTGATCAACGTGCCACCGTCATAAAATCTGACCGTACATGTCACCGTTGTAGCAAACCCATAGCTCTTTGCATATGTCTCCGCATAAGAGCCCTTGTCACATGAAATCACAAGCCACGGCGAGCAATTGGAAAACGCGCTGTCTCCGATCTTCATTACAGTAGACGGCAGCTTTACTCTGCTTAAAGCGGTGCACCCGTAAAATGCCTTTTCTCCAATCGTCGTGACTGTCGGATACAGATCCGTAATCGTCTGCAAAAACGTACAGCCTTCAAAGGCACGATCCCTGATCACGCGCACCGGACACTCCGCAGAACCAATCGTATAGCTCGAATCAATGGAATTCGTCACTGTCCGGGCCGCCGGCCACTGAATCAACTCGGTTCTGTCTTTAGAATACAGAACCCCGTCCACCGCACAATATGCGCGGTTTCCACCCGATACGGTAATGACATTGAGTGCCTGACAGTTCGCAAAAACACCGGTACCCAGCGTTGCCACATTTGTCCCGAGCACTGCCTGCGTCACTTTCGAACAGCCATAAAACGCCCGGTCACGAATCTCTGCCATGCCTTCATTAAAAGTCAACGTGCCTGTAAGCGGACAATTCATAAATGCCTCCGCGCCAATCCACAGATAGGTATCGGCAAAGGTGACATCAATCAGATGCGAACAATCTTTGAATACTCCGCCGTTGACACCCACAACCGTATATGGTACCTTCTGGGCGTCATCCGCACCGTGCTTAATATACCCCGGAAGGGTCAGTTTAAAATCGCCTGTTCCGTTATAGCTGTATCCGCTGATCGCCACTTCACCCGTTCCGCAGACCTCATAGTACAGTCTGATCCCGGAATCCTCTATATATCCGCCCTCAATGCCTGTATTGTTCAAATATTTCCCCTCGGGCGCGTTATCTTTGTCCTGATTAAACGCGGCATACACCGTAACCGTCTGATTCAGATTCCATCGCCAGAACAAGACAAACAGCAGCAGCGTTGCCACGAGACCAAAAGTTCTAAGCGCCCACTGTCTCATCTGAAATTCTCTCATATCCGCCTCCTGTCTCCTGTCGCGCTAGCTGATGGCCGTCAGTCGGATCTTTGTATTGATACCGGAATTTTTAATCTTGGACCGATAGGACTTCAGCTTAGAGCGATATGCATAAAACAATGCGTTATTTTTGATTCCGTAAAATGCCTTGCTGCCAATACCCACAAGTTTTTTCGAACCAATCTTCACCCGACGCAGATTTTTACATTTATAAAAAGCCTTCGAGCCGATCGTCATCACATTACTTCCAATCGTCACACTCCTGAGATTCACATTCGACGCAAATGCATTCTCGTCCACACGTGTCACTTTATATTGTACCCCGTCAATCGTCACGGTAGACGGAATCACAATAGATGTTGCCGCCGTATTTGAATTTGAAACATACCTTACTCTTGGATCCTGCGGATCAGAAGCCGTCACACGGTAGACAACCGTGCCCTTCGTCAGCTCCGTGTTCTTTTTTGCGGGCTTCACTGTATCTTTATCAATGACAAATCCGGTGGTGGGATCCTTCCATAACGCATAGACTGTCATATCTCCCGTAACATTGGATAATGACTGATCCCACCGGAGCGTATAACCGCTCATCTTCCACTTCGGTGCTGTCGCAGACTTTCCATATTCGACCTGAACACTGGCTTTTTTATTCAGATAACCATCAATAAAAGTAACCGTGTACACACGCGCATAGGTAGCTGTCACAGTCAGATCACTGATCACATTGCTAAAGCTGCTGCTCCATGTAAGTTTGTAGCCGGGCCGTTCAGGCATGGAAGGTGCCGTTGCCGCCGATCCGTGCACAACCTCCTGTGAGGAAAGCAATGTTCCTGTATCCGATAAAAACCGCACGGTATACGTCATAACCGTTCCGATTTTATTGCTGGACGCATAGCTGGCTGCCTGCGAGCCGTTGTGGCAGTACATCGTCAGTCCATACACCCCTAAAAAAGCATTGTTGCCGATCACTGTCACCGTTGTCGGAATCGTGATCTTTACGAGTGCCGCACAGTAAGCAAAGGCAGTTGCGCCGATGCGTGTCACCCCGGATGGAATCGTTACCTCCGTCAGCTTGCTGCAGCTGTAAAATGCGCTGTCATTGATTGCAGTCAGTTTGGAGGGCAGATTCACTGTACTCAGCTCATAACAATTCTGAAACGCTCCTGTTCCGATGCTCGTGATATTATCAGACATCGAGACACTCGTCAGCGCACCGCAGCCACTGAATGCATAATCCGGTATCACAGTCACTTTATTCGGAATCGCAATCGTCGTCAGCGCACTGCAATTGCGAAACGCCTCTGCCCCGATTACCTGTACGGTTTCCGGAAGCGTAATCCCTGAAAGCGCCTGTGCCCCCGAAAATGCTCCCTGTCCGATCGCCGTAAGACGGTTTGCAATGGTCGTCGGTGCTGTATAGCCTGCACTCTGTTTTCCCGACGGATACTGCAACAGCGTATAGGTATTATAGGAAGCAGTCCCGGTTGTACTCTGATTAAATCCCACATACTCATACAGTACGCCATCATTTGACATATATTTCTGATTCCCGGCAGTCACATTCAATGCCGTCAGTGCCGGACAATCACTGAACGCCTGATTACCTATACTTGTGACCGTTGCAGGAATCGTGACTGTCGTCAGAGACGGACATCCAAAAAATGCCCGTTCACCGATCGTCAGAAGACCTGTCGCAGGCGTTGTATTATTATTATTATTTCCATTGGCTCCGCCCTGCATAGTAACAGAGGTAAGTCCTGCATTACCTGCAAATGCAGCACTGTCGATAGCTGTCACGTCATAGGTCGCAGGTGTCGAACCCGACGCAGTACTGCCGACCTCTATGCGCAGCGGAACGGTCAGTGCTGTTGCCGTACCATAATAATGCCGGATCGTTACCGTTGTACCATTGGCATCTATTGTATATCCAAAACCGTTATCGGATACATATTCTCCATTGGCATTGCTGACGCCGTCCTTATCCTTTTCCGTTACGGCATTGGTCGCAGCACCGTACAAAACCGCCTGCTCCTGCACCACCTCAGCCTGCGCCGTCAGTGATCCCTGACACACCGCAGCGGCCGCTGATATCACCATTGCCGTCAAAACAGCCATTGATTTTCTTCTCATAATTCTGATCTCCCTGATTCTGTCATATAGCCGGTCAAAGCCATTTTTATTTCGTTCCTGTCATGCATTTTTGCACTCCTGAATCATGTTTTCACGATCTCAGCAGTAAATGCTTCGCCGATCCTGAACAATACACAATTACAATAATTCCATTATAAGTCTTTAACCATATAAATTCAAGTTTCTGCCGACAGTTTCCGACGCAATGGAGTCCCTGGCCGTCTCCCCTGCCACATTCTCCTGCCTTGGCACTTCCCGGTTCACCTGATTTCTCAATTTTTTCATCAGACGGTTCATTTCTGATAGATAATCGCTGTTCCC
Source organism: Lachnospiraceae bacterium (assembly GCA_022771765.1). Taxonomy (GTDB): domain Bacteria; phylum Bacillota; class Clostridia; order Lachnospirales; family Lachnospiraceae; genus W0P33-017. The sequence continues at coordinate 23,629 of JALELN010000116.1, forward strand.
GAATACTCCGGATACCTGTCTGGTTGTCGCCTTCTGCAGCTCACTCTTATCGATCTTTACCGTCCCGTCGCTTTTTACCTGAATGCCCATCGCTTCCAGCGAATCACCATATTTCTTCATCAAAGCCTTCATATTCTTTCCGGTACGGCGAATATCCGAGCTGTCCGAATCCATTGCTGAACCGACCGCGTTATTGTAAATATTCAGATAGGATGTGACCGTATTGTAAATTGATTTTGTGTCATCCGCATTCGTACTTGAGAAATCCAGCTTTCCCAATCTGTCCAGCGCCCGGACCATCGCCTTGCGGTCAGCACTCACCACATCATGGTTAGGGCTGTTCTTTCGATAATTATCATCTTTAAAATATGTATTTCCGGCATAAGACCGGTTCATGACACTCGATGCACTGATCACCATACTCAT
>JALELN010000138.1 GCA_022771765.1 Lachnospiraceae bacterium
TCGCATCAAACATTTCCTTCACAGGCTTTGTAAGCTGACGGGGAAAGGGTGATTTTTCAATGCGTGTCACCGCCTCCGAAAGCTGTCCCAGATTGGTATGTACAGGCGGCGTGGACGCATGTCCGCCCTGACCTTCGATCGTGAAATTCATGTTCACACTGCCCTTTTCGCCGATGCCGATCATCGCGCTCTCTTTTGTCACCCCGGGGAAACTGTTTTCCACAACAGCACCGCCTTCGTCCAACACGATCCACGGCTTCACGCCCAGCTCCTCCAGGTGCGCTACGATCGCCGGGCAGCTCTCTCCATCAATTTCCTCCTCTCCGGAAAAAGAAAAGTAGATATCATGTTCCGGCTCAAAACCCTCAAATAACAGCTGTTCTGCTGCCTCCAGCACACCGCAGAGCGTACCCTTCGTATCCAGTGTACCTCTGCCCCAGATATAACCATCTTCCACCAGTCCTTCAAAGGCCGGCTTGTCCCAGCCATCCTCATCCACCGGAACCACATCATAATGAGCCATGCAAACCGCAGGCTTATCGTCATGCTTTCCTTTCCAGTGATAGAGCAGACCTGTCCTTCCCACATGCTCCAAATTGCACTTCTCATGCACAAGAGGAAAACGCTCAGAAAGCACACGCTCAAATTTTTTGAATTCCCCGCGGTCTACCAGTGACTCATCACGGTTAGAAACCGTTTTGCAGCGAATCATTTCCGACATATCCGAAACGATTTTTTCTCTGTTTACTGTGATCCGATCCTCCTCCACAGGAGCCACCGGACGCGGCACAAAACGAATCGTCCGCACAAGGATCACTGCCAGAAATAAAAGCAGGATACCTGCCACAATACCTATTATAATACCTGTCATCTTACAGCCATCCTTTCTTGTACATGATCCTTGCCGCACCCAGTGCTACCAAAACACCGACGGGAACTAAAACTCCGACAGAGCCCGCCAGTGACGGGACAAGCAAAAACAGTACCACCATAAAAATGAGCGGTACCAGTGAGATCTTCCAGTTTTTGCTCACATAGACAACCGCAAGTCCGCCAAAGAGCGCCGGCAAAATGTTATCAAATGCCGGTGCCAGTACCGGCGAATCCAAAATCGGTGCCAGCGCAGACAATCCGATGACACCCAGTGCAATCACCAGTGTTGTCACGATCGAGCTTGTCGCGATCGCCATTGTGGAAATGACCTCCCCTTCCTCAGAACCCGGTTTCACATCTGCATTTTCCATTGCGTTTAAGGCACTTGGAGCCTTGATACTAGTGAGATTTCCGGTTACAAATGCGAGGTATGTACCGCCTGTTCCAAGCATCGGTGTATAGGTGATGACCTCGATCACGCCAACGGTCCAGTAGATCGGTGCCACCCCGATCAGCCCCTTCAACACAGCCTGTGCGCTTGGCCATGCCTGATAATAGACACAGATTGCCACCGGAACCATCAGCACAACCACTAGAGCGGTCCAGATCCAGATTTTGCCGACACGGTCTGTTTTCTCCATATATTCCTTATAATTCATTGAATCCTTCATCCTGCACCTCCTAAACAATGAGCGGGGTAATGAGTACTGCAAAGATCATGGCACCGACCATGCTGATAGACAGCGCATACGTCTCCAGCCACTTCATATTGCACTTTTTGATCAACAGACCGCAGATACACATGATCAGTGCTGATACAAGCAGCACAAAGATGGGGATAAATCCTGACAGTCCTTTTCGCACATCCGCAAACACCATGCCAAGAAATGCGGAGATCATACCCAGAAACATCGCTGTCATGAAAATGTCTCCCCACTTGCTGTCCTTGTTTTTGATCTTGATGACTCCACCCTGAATCCGTTTCATAAGGATCGGCGGCAGTACGATACTCGGCAGAATGCCAAGCGTCATCACCCATGCGATTGCAGAATATACCTTCGGATCCGTGATCGTCTCAGATAATGAGATACCGAGTGCATTTGCTGTGGAAGTTGCTGCCGGGAGTTCATATGTGATTGCGCCGATCACGCTCATGCGGATCCATGGCAGCGGAATGCCTAAAAATTTTGATAATGTCACTACACCGAGCAAAATAGAAATTGCCGGTGCGATCGTAAATACTGCCGTAGATAGAACTGTCTTTTTTAAAACTGCTGTCTCCATTCCGATGGTTTTTCCCCTCCGGTATGCCCTGACCAGAAAATATACCGACTGTGCCAGCACAAATACAATGACACAGACCGCCACAACATACAAAAAGCTACTGTTCGTACTGAAATTCATATGTACTCCTCTCTTTCTTGTGTTTATATTTGCTACAACAAACAAAAGCTCCATGCATTCTGTCCACTGTAACAAAAACCCCGGCGCTTCCGCTCCGGGGTCTCATTGATTACTACGTTTACAACTGATTAGTTATATTTACGCTTTCTAGCTGCTTCAGATTTCTTCTTGCGCTTTACAGAGGGCTTCTCATAATGCTCTCTCTTGCGAATCTCCTGCTGGATACCTGCCTTTGCACAGTTTCTCTTGAATCTGCGTAAAGCGCTAT
>JALELN010000145.1 GCA_022771765.1 Lachnospiraceae bacterium
CCGCATTACTGATCGTGTGTACCGTTTTTCTGCAATGAAGTTGTCTAAGGAAGAACGTGCGATGATCCACGGAAATAATGAGCGGATACCGATCGATACGCTGGTGAAGACAGTAGAGTTTTATGTGCGGTTTTTAAAGAAGTTGTAACAAGTGTTGACACGAGAGACTACAAGATGTAATTCGAAATAGAGATTACAATCTGTAGTCTCTTTTGCGTAAGGAGGAAGTTTTTAGAACAGAAACAAATGCATGTTTTTTGATGTTGCAGGTTTGCTTACAAGGCGCTATAATTTAAAATATATAAAATAAAGTTTTAATATTAAAAAATAAGATTTGGAAGATTATGTCATTCACTGAAAAAAAGAGAGAAGAAATAAAAAAATACATATTGAGAAAGATCGCGCAGGGAGATGGAGCTGTGTTGGAAAAAACGATGGACAGCTTTGGAATTTCCATTACGACCGTAAAGCGTTACATCAAGGAGGCATTGGATAACGGTATCATAGAATATGCGGCAGGAGAGAAGGAAAGCTATCGACTGGTTCGACAGGAACATCGAATCAGGGTCTCACTGGAAGGGGAGATGCTGGAGGAGGATGTTTTACTGCAACAGTATATTATGCCATACCTCACAGTTTGCAATGAAAAGGCGCGTGTGATCTGGCAGTATTGTGGTGCGGAAATCCTCAATAATGCGATTGAACATTCAAGAGGAACTCAAATTGGAATCGTTGTGACTTCCAATGCATTGAATACAACGGTTGTGATTTCTGATGATGGAGCGGGAGTATTTTCTACCCTGACAGAATATATGGCTGGCAATGGCTGGGATCATCCGAGGGTCGAGGATGCGCTGGTGGAGCTATATAAAGGAAAAATTACCTGTGATAGCAGAAATCATTCCGGTGAGGGAATATTTTTTTCATCGAAGATGATGGATTCTTTTGTGCTATGGTCAGATTCACTGATTCTTAAGTGGGGGTGTCAGGACGAGCCGGGGGTTGTGAGATCGCATCTGGCAGCTTACGCAGCAAGAACATGGAGGAAGAGCACGATGGTTATGATGACATTGGAAAACGAGACAGAGCGTGAAGCCGGTCAGATTTTTGACACATATGCTGATGCGGACGAGGGCCTTATGCGAACACGGATACCGGTGAAAGAAGCCTGTATTACGGGAGAACCCGTAGCACGTTCACAGGCAAGGAGAATCTGTCACAGACTGGAAACATTTCGTGAAGTCATATTGGATTTTTCTGACGTGACATTGATGGGGCAGGGATTTGCGGATGAACTTTTCCGGGTATATGCGTTGGAACATCCCCAGGTTCTGCTTCGTCCGATTAACATGGCGCCTCAGGTAGAACGGATGATCCGTCATGTGGGGCGGGGACAATCTGCGGAGAATATTCTTTTATCGTAAAGGAGAAAATATTGAAAGAAAATTCATTAAATCATTTGATAAAAAATCAATTAAAGGAACTCAAATGGTTTCACTTTATTATGTTAACGATTGCAGGAAGTATCAATGCGTTCGGCGTGACGATATTTTTATATCCGGTAAAACTATATGACAGTGGTATTTCCGGTGTGTCTATGTTATTGGATCAGGTGACACCACCGTATCTGAGTATATCATTATTTTTGCTGGTTATAAATATACCAATATTTCTTTTTGGGCTAAAAAGGCAAGGCTTTGCATTTACCGTTTATTCCGTTTACAGTGTTGCTATTTACTCCCTCGGCTCTTATATGATCATGTATGTCTTGCCAATCGATGTAAACTTTGTGTCACCGTTGGCGGGAAGTGATCTGCTCTTATGTGCTATTTTCGGAGGAGTTATTTCGGGAATCGGAAGCGGACTGACCATCAGGCATGGTGGCGCGATTGACGGTATAGATGTTTTGTCTGTTATATTTGCGAAGCGGTTAGGATTATCGATAGGCTCGTTCGTAATGATATTTAATCTGATGCTGTATGTTGTGTGTGGAATCGTTCTTAATAGTTGGATTCTGCCACTTTATTCCATCATCACATATTTTGTGGCATCAAAAACCATAGACTTTATTGTGGATGGTTTTGACAGATCAAAATGTGCAATGATCGTGACAAAAAAGGCTGATGAGATAACAGAAGCGTTGAAAGATAGTTTTGAGGCAAGTGGAACGATTGTAGATGCCGTTGGTGGTTATTCCAAAAGTGAGTTTCAGATCATATATTTGATCATCAATCATTTTCAGGTAAATAAGCTGAAAACCATCGTACATAGTATAGACGCCCAGGCATTTGTGTCGTTGCATGAGATTTCGGATGTGATCAGGCAACAGGAAAATGCGTAGGGAACAATTGGGCACGCCCTTCGGGCCTGCCGTTGCCAATCGGTATCTCTGATTATCGTCTGGCATCTTCGGAGTATTACTATGTTGATAAGACACTGATGATCTGGTTTTGTTTGACTCGACGCTTTATTTGCTGTCGAAGATGCTTCATGAGCATTACGGGGTGGCACCGATCATCATTGTTGATGAGTATGACACTCTTAACCAAACCGGCTACTGATCCTACAAAGGATGGATATATTTTTGCTGGCTGGTATGCAGACAATGCTTATGCGACGGTATTCGATTTTGATAGTACAACTGTATCCGAGGATACAACTATATATGCATTGTGGTCAAAGAAATTAGCTGCTAATAAGGATTCCGTAAGCTTTTCATTCCCTGATGGTGTAGATAGTACGGAAACAGGATTATCTGACGATGGGAAACAGCGGTTGGATCAGATTATTACCGACTATGATGCAAAGACAAATGTATCTTGGGTAGAAAGCACCTGTACAGTTTCCGGAACATTAGCAGAGGAAAAGACCAGTGATACGCCTATATTTGTGAGCCTTGATCTGGCCGGTATTACTTATGACGGACTGGTTGTAGATGTGGATGACATACCGACTTATGGATGGGTTAAGGGTCATGAATCCGCGTCAGGCTGGCAGTCAAAATTAGTAGAAAAAGATGGTAAACTGTACATCAAACTGGCTAAGTATTTGACGAAAAAAGACAACCTAACCACCTCGGCTGATCCTACAACCTATACGATCCGCGTACTGAATGGCTTGGACGGAGATCCTGAAAAAGACGGTTATGAAGTAGCAAGACTCACGTTTACTATTAATAGTACTGTGACAAAAGGTGGGGAATAATAGTTACAAAACAAAAATGTGATCCCGGATGGAACGGATAAAAATAGGAATTGACAAATTTGTTTTTGTCGCATATTATACTTTCAAGGAGAGATGCCTGCTTATGCGAAGTAAAAGTAGATGGGACAGCCTACTTCCTGATTGGGGGCAAATAACAGCCATAGAAGATTGGTCGGTGTGTTCCGATCCGCTGTCCATATTTTAGAAATTAGCGCCAGAAGTTATTTCTGGCGCTTTTTGTGTAAACGCCAGAATCTGATAGACACAGAATTTTCTGCAAACAATTGACTTTCTATTCCCAAAATGCTTACAATAAAGTATGATAGCAGATAAGGCGATTAGGAGCATTGAAAAGGAGTGTGCGTCACATGGGCAGATTTGTAAATCCGGATAACAGTGCCTTTCAGGTTGCACTGAATTCAGAAATATATGTTGATAAAACAGAATTGATCACATATACAAACAAGGTTTTGAATACAAAGCAGGCACTGATCTGCAACAGCCGTCCGCGGCGGTTTGGAAAATCCATTACAGCCGATATGCTCACCGCGTATTACAGTAAAGGTTGTGACTCAGAAGATTTATTTTCCGGTCTGGCAATCAGTGAAGACGCTTCCTTTCAAACACATCTGAATCAGTATGATGTGATTCATTTTGATGTTCAGTGGTGTTGCATGGATGCAGAGGGTGCAGCTCAAACAGTAGCATATATCAATCGGCACATCATTAGTGAATTGAAAGACCTGTATCCGGCATATATTCCGGATGATACGCAGACTGCATATGGGGCAATGTCCTGTATTCATGCAGCAACAGGTGGCAAGTTTGTTGTCATTATTGATGAGTGGGATGCGTTGATCCGTGATGAGGAAGCAGGTCAGACAGTGCAGGAAGATTATATTAATTTTCTTCGTGGTATGTTTAAGGGGACGGAGCCGACAAAATTTATACAACTCGCTTATCTGACAGGAATTTTGCCGATCAAAAAGCTTCGCACACAGTCTGCGCTCAATAATTTTTCACAGTTTACCATGTTAAGTCCGGGTGCGCTTGCTCCATATTTCGGATTTACAGAAGACGAAGTGAAAATACTTTGCCGAAAGTATGAGAAAGATTTTGATGAAGTGAAACGCTGGTATGACGGCTATCAGCTCGGTGATTTTCACGTATATAATCCGAATGCGGTAGTGTGTCTGATGCAGGAGGGTAGCTTTCAGAGCTACTGGTCCCAGACCGGCACTTATGAGACAATCGTGCCGCTCATCAATCGGGATTTCGATGGTCTGAAAACAGCAATCATCGAAATGTTATCCGGTGCACAGACTCCGGTCTATGTGAGTGGCTTTCAAAATGATATGGTCAGCTTTGAGGATAAGGATGATGTGCTGACACTGCTCATTCATCTGGGGTATCTGTCCTATAATCAGAAAAAACAGACGGCGTTTATTCCGAACGAGGAGATCAGACAGGAATTTGCGGCAGCCACGCGCAGAAAGAAGTGGAGCGCTTTACTGGATTTTCAGCGTGAATCAGAATATCTTCTGGATGCTACGCTGGATATGGATGGCGAAGCTGTTGCACGCGGTATTGAAAAAATCCACATGGAATATACATCGGTCATTCAGTATCATGATGAAAATTCGCTCAGCAGTGTGTTGACGATCGCATATCTGAGTACGATGCAGTACTATTTTAAGCCGATCAGAGAATTGCCGACCGGCAGAGGATTTGCGGATTTTGTGTTTGTTCCGAAGACAGAATATAAGGGTGAATATCCGGCACTTCTGGTGGAACTGAAATGGAATCAGAATGCTATGACAGCGCTTCAGCAGATTAAAGACAGGCAATATCCGTCTGTGCTGGAAGCGTACACAGGTGATATCCTTCTGGTTGGAATCAGCTATAACAGGAAAACGAAAGCGCATGAATGTGTGATAGAAAAGTTACAAAAATAACTGAGTATTTGTTAGCGCCGGAAGATGCTTCCGGCGCCGGTTGTAATTTTATGATTCCGTATGAATTTCCACTACTTTTCCATTTTTTTCCCGGATCAGGAGACCTAATCCGAGATCCGGCTGCGTCACATAACTTTCCTTAAATGTTTTTCTGGAATAGGATACTTTACCGTCTTCTCCGCCGATGGCATAAAATTTGCAGTTCTTTGCAAGGACAAATGTCGTTTTCTTGTACTTCATGGTTTTACCGTTAACATATTTCTCAAATGCCTGATCTGATGAAGAGGACTTGGCGAAAGTCCCTTTTATGATCAGTTTGTTTCCTTTCATTTCCATGGAATAAACGCCGTCTTTCTGTCCGTTCATGCAGGTATAATAATAGGTTGTGCCCGACTTGCTTGTGGCTGCGAGCGCGCTGATTGGTAGGATGACTCCAAGAAACAGAGTCAGTGCAACAATTACGATGGATCTTGTTTTTTTACTCATAGATGATTCCTCCTCGTTTGACTGGAAATAGTGATATAACCTTATTTTATACTAGATCTGTCCATAGTGTAAAGTGTGAGGAAAAATAAAATAGAGTTATGAAATAGAGTTAAATAAATATTCATAAATCCCCCGGTCCATACATATAGTGAGGTATGGACAAGGGGGATTTTTTTATGCTGGAAGAACAGTTACTCAAATTATTTCCATTACATATGCGGGAAAAATTGAAAAAAGCAGACATTGACCAGAGCACGCTGGAGGAGATCCGCATCCGGGCGGGACAACCACTCATGTTTCTGTACGGAGACGGCGAATATTTTTTAGAGGAAAACAGTGATACGCTGTGCCGCCAATGCAGACATGGATACCGCATGACCCGCAGCGATCTGGAAGAAATGGTCGGTTTTCTGTGCAATTATTCGATGTATGCCTACGAGGAGCAGCTGCGGATGGGATATCTCACCCTGCGGGGCGGTCACCGCGTGGGCGTGGCGGGGGAGGTGGCATTGCAGCAGGGCAAAATCGTGCGTCTGCAGCATATTTATTTTTTGAATATCCGCATAGCCCGGGAGAAAAAAGGCTGCGCGAAACCGCTGGTGGAGGCGGTGCGGGATGCCCACGGTATTTACAATACGCTGATTCTCTCGCCGCCGGGTGTCGGAAAGACGACTTATCTGCGTGACGCGATCCGCATCCTGTCGGAGGGAGATGACACCCATGCGGGTCTGAAGGTGGGAGTGGTGGACGAGCGTTCCGAGCTGGGCGCAGAGTATCTGGGTATTCCCCAGAATGATCTCGGTCCGCGGACGGATGTGCTGGAGGGGGCCGGAAAGAGCGAAGGTATTTACATGCTGCTGCGCTCCATGTCGCCGCAGGTGATCGCGGTAGACGAGCTTGGGGCGAAGGACGATTTTGAGGCGGTGACGAGAGCTTTTCACAGCGGTTGCCGTTTGATCGGAACTGTTCACGGAGAGAGCATAGAAAGCCTGCAGCGGATCTGTGGCTTTTTCAGCTGGAGCGGAAAAGGTGAGATCGGCCGTTTTATCGTATTGGAAAAGGGCGCGGACGGACAGCGGAGCATGCAGGTGTATAACAGCCGTATGGAGAAGGTCGGAGGGCAGGTGTTATGAAGATGATGGGAGCGGGATTGATCCTTCTGGCATCTCTGGGCATTATTTTTTCGAAAGAGGCAGAATTTTCAGAGCATAAAAGGCAGCTGGAGGAGTTTTCTCTTTTGCTGTCACTGTTGCAAAATGAGATTTGTCTGCTGCGGCTGCCGCTTCCGCTTGTGCTGGAACATTGCGGGGGGCATGTGCATCATCCTTACAAAAGACTTTGTGAGGCAGTCTGTGAGCAGCTTGTTGACCAGAGCGAGGGGGATGCGCCCGGAATCTGGCGGACACAGCTGGAGGAAATCAGAAAGCTCTTTTTGCTGGATGACGCGGAGTGCCGTCTTCTGGCGGAGGCGGGAGAGGTGCTCCGGATGGATAATGTAGAGTTGAAAGAGGAATTGTTCGGCGTTTATCAGGAGCGGCTCGGCAGACTGCGGGAAGCATACGAGACAAGCCTCACGGCGCGCCGGCGTCTGTGTCGGTACGGAACGATGCTGGCAGGGATTTTTCTCATTATTTTTTTTATGTAAGGATGACGGGAGAACAATATGAGTGTAAATATGATTTTCAAGATTGCGGCGGTGGGGATTCTCGTCACGATTCTCGGGCAGGTATTGAAACACAGCGGCCGCGAGGAGCATGCGTTTTTGATCAGTCTGGCAGGGCTTGTGCTGGTGTTGCTGTGGGTCGTGCCCTATATCTATGAGCTGTTCGAGACGATGCAGACACTATTTGAATTGTGAGAGTGCGTATGAATATTGTACAACTATCCTTGTTTGCGGTGGCGGGCGTGCTGCTTGCAATGGTGCTAAAAAAGGAACGTCCGGAATATGGGATCATAATCAGCATGGTGGTGTGCGTTTGTATCTTTTTCAGTGTGGTGGGCAGGTTGTCGATTTTGCTGGAATCCGTGAAACGTCTGCGGGAGCTGGCAGCGATGGACGCAGGGTATTTCCGGACCGTTCTGAAAATGATCGGCATTACATACGTTGCGGAATTTGCAGTCAATCTCTGCAAGGATGCGGGTTATTCGACGATCGCGGCGCAGATTGAGATGTTTTCGAAAATATCGATCCTGCTGTTGGCGCTGCCTGTAATGGAAGCTTTTTTAGACCTGATCGCAACGGTGGTGGCATGATGAGGCGGGAAAAATGGCTGTGGTTGTGTCTGATGCTTGTACTGCTTGTAGTGCAGATAACTCCGGTAAAGGCTGCTGAGACAGAAACGGTGACGGGCAGTGGACAGGAAACAGATGCGCAGCTGCAGGTGACGGATGAATTTTTAGGGGAATTGGATCTGGATGACATGGAGCAATTTCTGCAGGAACAGCAGGGAGAGGATGACATGGATATCAGTTTTGGGGAGCTGATGAAGGGTTTTTTGTCCGGAGATTCGACTGTTGATGTTTCACGGATCTGGTCATGGGTAGTCAGTCATTGTTTTGAGACAGTGCGTCAAAATAAAGCTTATCTGGCACAGATGCTGATTCTTTTGCTTGCATTCGTAATGCTTCAGGGAATTTCAGGGATTTTTGCGGATTCTTTTTTGTCGGATATCAGTTTTCTGGCTGTATATTTTCTGTTTTTATACAATGCGCTGCGGATCTTTGCGTCGATGCAGCAGATCGTCTACAGCTGTATGGACCGGATTGCTGAGTTTACCCTGCTGGTGCAGCCGGTGTTTTGTATGGCGATGATCTTCTCCACAGGTGTCAATTCAGCGAGTTTTACTTATGAGATGCTGTTGCTCGTATTGTATCTCGTACAAAATCTGCTGCAAAAGCTGCTGCTTCCGCTGGTGTTTGTATTCCTGATCACGCAGTTTGCAAATTACGCGTGGAAAGAGGAACATTTTTCCAGCCTGGCAAAGCTGTTGGAGGGAGGAATCGGACTTGCGCAAAAGCTGCTGGTGACTTTTATTCTTGGTCTGAATCTGATTCAGGGCATGGTAGCGCCGGCGGTCGACCAGCTCAAAAAAACCGCTACCGTTCGCACGATCGGTGTGATTCCGGGACTGGGTGGAGCGATGAATGCTGTGAGTGAGATGCTGTTTGGCGCGGGGCTTTTGATCAAAAACTGTGTCGGTGCCACGGTCATCGTCGTGCTGATTCTTCTGTGCGCCAAACCGCTTTTGGAGATCAGTGTGCTGGCTCTGATTTACCGGGTGCTGGCAGCACTGGCTCAGCCGGTGACGGACAAGCGGATCAGCGGGGTGCTGGACGCGTTGGCGCGGGCGGGAATGCTCTATGTCAAATTGGCGGTAACGGCACTTCTGATGCTGTTTCTCACGGTAGCTGTCGTCTGTGTTGCCATGCATCCGTAAGAAACTGCCGGTGGCAGGCTTTGTAGGTGGCGACGGGCGCGGCGGCTGAGCAGTTTGTTTGGATATTTGCGCCGGTCTGCAAAGACGGCAGAGTTTGGAGGTGGACACATGCAGACATTGATCGACTGGATCCGTTCGATCCTGATCCTGTATTTTTTGATGATGATTGTCCTGTATTTCGCGGCGGGAGAATCCTATAAAAAATTCATTCGTTTTTTTATGGGAATGGTGCTGGCGCTGACGGTGCTTAGACCGGTACTTGCGGTGTTTGGAAAGGAGGAAGCGCTGCAGGAGAAGATTACCTATGAGGCTTTCCACCAGAGCATGGAGGAGGCGCGGTTTGACTTCGGACAAATGGAGGAGGCGGAAAATGAAGTGTACTGCAGGCAGTATGAGCGGGGACTGGAGGAACAGTTTTTAGCAGACGCAAAAGAAAAATTATTGGATATTGAGAGAATCACGGTTTCGCTGGATAGCAACTATGAACTGGAGCAGGTGACAATCAGGGAGGGGCTTTACGGTGACGGTGAGGCGTTAAAAAGCTATCTGATCGAGGTGTATGGTTTGAAGGAAGGGCAGGTGCTTGTACAATGAAGTGGGATTGGAAAAAGCTGAATTTCAAAGATAAAAATACATGGCTGATTTTAGGGATTTTCGGAGTGCTTCTGCTGGTGATCGCGATGCCTGTGGAGAAGGCACAGAAAAAAGACTCCGGGATGACACAGACGCAGCCGGCTGCGGAGGATGAGACCGCAGAGAGTGGTCAGGAGCGCGCGGATGATAGTATCGCAGAGCTGGAAAGCCGGCTGGAAGAAACACTTTCTCTCATTGACGGCGCGGGACAGGTGCGCGTGATGATCACGATGAAGGATACCGGTGAAAAGGTGGTGGAAAAGGATATCACGTGCCGTACGGACGCGGCTTCAGGCGGCAGTCAGAATACAGAACAATCCCAGAGCAGTGTGTATACAAGGGATGGAAACACCGAGACACCCTATATTTCCAACGAGATGACTCCACAGGTGGAAGGGGTTTTAGTGGTGGCACAGGGTGGCGGAAATTCGATGGTAAAACAGAATATTTTGCAGAGTGTCATGGCATTATTTCCGTTGGAGGCGCATAAGATTACAATAGTCAAAATGTCGATGCAGGAGGTTGGCGACCATGAAAATTTTTAAGAAAAATCAGATAATCATTACCGCGTTAGCGTTGATGATTGCTGCGGCAGGTTACGTGAGTTATACATACGGAAATGAGGAAGACCTGACGGCAGCGACAAGTCAGGAGGTGACGGAGGATACCTACGATATTTCCGAGGAGGATGCGCTTTTAGAGGATGACATCTTTACGGATACGGAGGATCCGGCGCTCGATACGGCACAGGCAGAGGAGACTGGGGATGAGACGGCTTCCGCCGATGAGACAGAGTCTTCGGATACGGCAGAGACCAGTGTGGAAAATCCGGGTGAAACGGTACTGACCGGAAATGTTGTGGAAAATGTGAATTTTGCAGTTGAGATGAAAATGAATCGGGAGCAGGTGCGCTCTGAAAACAAAGAAAGCCTGCAGGCAATTATAGACAGCGAGACGTTGTCGGATGCGCAGAAACAGGATGCGGTGGATAAGATGGTTGCGCTGACTGATATTGCGGAAAAAGAGGCGGCCGCGGAGATGCTGCTGGAGGCAAAGGGCTTTACGGATGTAGTTGTGAGCATCAGTTCCGATGGCGGTGCGGATGTGGTGCTGGATATGGGTGATGTCACGGATGCGAAGCGCGCGCAGATCGAGGACATCGTTTCCAGAAAGGCAGACATTGCGGCAGAAAAGATCGTGATTACTCCGATCTCATCAAAATCGTAAGGACGGAAAATAGAATGACCGCAGATGGTATCAGTTTTTCACAGTTACACTCCGGGCTGAGTTGTATGGAAAATATTGGAAAACAGCTTGTCGTCGTGTAGTGTATGTGATAGAATCAAAGCATCTAAAGAGAAAAAGCACATTTATTTGTATACAGGAGGATGAGGAGTATGTATGAGAGACCGTTCGTACAATCAGTGGCAGAATGCGCCGAGGGCATCTTTATGGCAAGTGGTTCAACGGCTGTTGAGGGAGATGCGGCATGCCAATATGTACGCAAAGAGTTTAATCCCGGAAGTGATACCTGCCAGTGCTGGTCAGCAACAGGTGGAAAGTCCGCATATGAGAGCAAAATCGATCCGGTAGAAGCGCAGATCATGGGTTACAGAACAGATGCAAATGGTGTGGTACAGAGCTTCCGGCAGGAAGATGCAAAGGAGTGTCCGGAAAACAAACCCCGTAAGGAGTAGACACGTTTGCGGAAGGCATATTCTTTTCAAGAGCATGCCTTCTTTTTTTGTGCGCAAAATGGGAGAGAATGGTTAACATTGCCTTGACAAAAGAGGAACCGACCGATAATATAAATGGGGTATATTAGAAGAAAAAGAGTTATGGATTTGGAGGATCATTTCGTGGCAGACATGAAGAAGGAAATCGAAAAAAGACGTACATTTGCCATTATTTCCCACCCGGATGCGGGAAAAACGACATTGACTGAAAAGTTTTTATTATATGGAGGCGCGATCAATGAGGCGGGCTCCGTCAAGGGTAAGGCAACCGCAAGACATGCGGTGTCCGACTGGATGGAGATCGAAAAGCAGAGAGGTATTTCCGTCACCTCATCCGTGCTTCAGTTTCATTATGACAATTACTGCATCAATATTCTGGATACGCCGGGACATCAGGATTTCTCGGAGGATACCTACCGTACCCTGATGGCGGCAGACTCTGCGGTCATGGTCATCGACGGTTCCAAAGGTGTGGAGGCGCAGACCAGAAAGCTGTTTAAGGTGTGTGTCATGCGCCACATTCCGATTTTCACCTTTATCAACAA
>JALELN010000203.1 GCA_022771765.1 Lachnospiraceae bacterium
CAGAGGATGAAGAGGAATCGGTTGCAAAGTAGTTTTACAGGATCACAATATAATTTGGAAGGAGATAAATCATGAAGATCACATTAAAAGACGGTTCCGTAAAGGAATACAATCAGGCAAAATCAGTTTTTGACATTGCGAAGGATATTAGCGAGGGACTGGCACGCGTGGCTTGTGCCGGAGAGGTTAACGGCGAGATCGTGGATCTGCGCACAGAGATTTCTGAGGACTGCGAGCTGAACATCATCACACAGAACGATCCGGAAGGATTGCGTGTGATTCGTCACACGGCCTCTCATATACTGGCAGAGGCTGTAAAACGTTTGTTCCCGGAGGCAAAGGTGACGATCGGACCGGCGATCGATGATGGCTTTTACTATGATTTTCAGTCAGCACCGTTCTCCAGAGAGGATCTGGACAAATTGGAGGCTGAGATGAAAAAGATCATCAAGGAAGGTCATGAGATTACCCGTTTTACGCTGCCCAGAGCAGAAGCGATCAAGTTCATGGAGGATCGAAACGAGCCGTTTAAGGTAGAATTGATCCGGGATTTGCCGGAGGATTCTGAAATTTCTTTCTATGATCAGGGTGGATTTGTCGACCTTTGTGCAGGTCCTCATCTGATGAGTACAAAGGGCGTGAAGGCATATAAGCTGATCTCTTCATCTATGGCTTACTGGAGAGGTGATTCCAATAAAGCAAGATTACAGAGAATTTACGGAACTGCATTTAGCAAGAAAGAAGAACTGAAGGAGCATCTGGATAAGCTTGCGGAGGCAAAGATGCGTGATCATAATAAATTGGGACGCGAAATGGGATTGTTCACCACGGTTGATGTGATTGGACAGGGCCTTCCTCTTTTTACTCCGAAGGGAACAAAAATGATCATGAAGCTCCAGAGATGGATAGAGGATCTCGAGGATAAAGAGTGGGGATATGTCCGTACCCGTACACCGCTCATGGCAAAAGCTGATCTGTATAAGATTTCCGGACATTGGGATCATTATATGGATGGAATGTTTATTTTAAATAAAGATGATGAGGATAAGGAGACGATGGCACTTCGTCCGATGACCTGTCCATTTCAGTATTATGTGTATATGAATGAGCAGCATTCATACAGAGATCTGCCTTATCGTATGGCAGAGACCTCAACGCTGTTTCGAAATGAGGACTCCGGAGAGATGCACGGTCTGACCCGAGTGCGTCAGTTTACAATTACGGAGGCACATATTATCCTTCGACCGGATCAGGCAGAGGAGGAACTGACCAGATGTACCGAGCTTTGTAACTATGTGATGAAGACACTTGGAATTGACGGAGATGTTACCTATCGTCTGTCAAAATGGGATCCGGAAAACAAAGAAAAATATCTGGGTGATGAAGAGTACTGGAACAGCACACAGCAGTATTTAAGAAGCGTGATGCAGAAAAACAATATTTCATTTACAGAAGCCGACGGAGAGGCTGCCTTTTACGGCCCCAAGATCGATATTCAAGCGAAAAATGTATACGGAAAAGAAGATACAATGGTAACGATCCAGCTGGATTGTGCGAGTGCCGAAAAATTCGGTATGTACTACATTGATGAAAACGGTGACAAAGCATTGCCGTGGATCATCCACAGAACCTCTATGGGCTGCTATGAGCGGACACTGGCATGGCTTATCGAACATTATGCCGGAAAATTCCCGACCTGGTTGTGTCCGGAGCAGGTGCGCGTACTGCCGATCTCTGATAAGTATATTGATTATGCAGAACGTGTGGCTGCAGAGCTTAAGAAAAATGATGTGGATGTGACCGTTGACAGTCGTTCCGAGAAGATCGGATACAAGATCCGTGAGGCACGTATGGACAGACTTCCTTACATGCTTGTTGTGGGACAGCAGGAGGAGGCTGACGGAACTGTTTCTGTCAGAAGCCGGTTTGCAGGTGATGAGGGCGTAAAGCCGTTGTCTGAGTTTGTCAGCCAGATCTGTGAGGAGATCCGTACCAAGGAGATCCGCAAAGAGGTCGTGCAGGAAGAAAAATAATATTTTTTAAATGGGAGCAAAACTGTTTTGCATAAGAAAGCTTTCTCAAATCCATACTAAGTTTACACGCATGTGTATGATTACTCATGTGCAATTATTACTATGGAAAGGAAGATGATCATGACGAAATTAGATTGCAACGTTGTACACTGCATGTACAACGCAGACAAAAAATGCTCCAAAAATCAGATTCTTGTGGAGGGCAGCGAGGCGTCCATGCCTCATGAGACCTGCTGTTCCAGCTTTAAAGAGCAGGGCTGTAATTGTAGCAAGAATGCAGTTGGAGAGCCGAAAACATCTCTGGAGGTTCAATGCAAGGCGACAAATTGTACGTTCAATGAAAACCGGCAGTGTCATGCGGATCACATCGGTATCAATGGCGTGAACGCCTGTGTGGTAGCGGAGACAGAGTGCGCAAGCTTTCGCTGTAAGTGATAGCGCCTCATGAAGCAAGAAGAGTATCAACAGCTTTTAGACTGAATATCCGCGCGTCGGTTCGTTGCGAACAGATGCGCGGATCTATGTAAAGGAATGCAATATGGATATGAATATTAATTTTCCGAATCTGCACATTTATCTGGAGCATGTCGGAAAAACGATCAGTATCGGTAATTTTGAGATTGCCTATTACGGACTGACGATGGCATTTGCCATGCTGGCGGGTCTGTGGGTGGCAATGCGTGAAGCGAAGCGCAGCAGGCAGAACCCGGATGATTATTTTGATCTGGCAATTATCGCCATTATCTGTTCGCTGATCGGTGCACGTATTTATTATGTGGTGTTTGCATGGGATAAATACAAGGACAATCTGCTGCAGGTTTTCAATTTCCGGCAGGGAGGACTGGCGATCTACGGCGGTGTCATTGCGGCGATCATCACGACCTGGATTTTCTGTAAAAAGAGAAAAATGAATTTTCCACTCGTGTGTGATACAGCAGGACTTGGTCTGATAACCGGACAGATCATCGGACGATGGGGAAACTTTTTTAACCGCGAGTGCTTT
>JALELN010000001.1 GCA_022771765.1 Lachnospiraceae bacterium
TGGAAAGCTTTCCCACAAGAATCTGGATGATTTACAGGCAGGACACCGTGATATTCAGGTGACCGGAGATCTGAAGGAGGATCCGCTGGATTTCGTGCTCTGGAAGCCGAAAAAAGAGGGAGAGCCTTACTGGGAGTCTCCGTGGTGTGAGGGCAGACCGGGCTGGCATATTGAGTGCTCTGTCATGTCAAAAAAATACCTCGGTGACGAGATCGACATCCATGCAGGCGGTGAGGATCTGATCTTCCCGCACCATGAGAATGAGATTGCCCAGTCCGAGGCGGCAAATGGCGTTCCTTTCGCGAAATACTGGATGCACAATGGATTTTTAAATATCAACAATCAGAAAATGTCAAAGTCGCTGGGAAATTTCTTTACCGTCCGTGACATAGAGGAAAAATACGATTTACAGGTGCTGCGTTTCTTTATGCTGAGCGCCCATTACCGGAGTCCGCTGAATTTCTCCGCAGAGCTGATGGAGGCTGCAAAGAACGGTCTGGAGCGTATCGTGACCGCAGGCCGCACTTTAAAGCGCCAGATGGAAGCAGCTGCAAAACAGGGGCTTTCTGAGGAGGAGCAGGCATATTTTGACGCGACAGAGGAATATGTGAAAAAATTTGAGGCAGCGATGGATGATGACGCCAATACTGCCGATGCCGTATCTGCGGTATTCGAACTTGTAAAATATATCAACACAAATGCATCCTCTGAAAACAGCTACATGTATCTGGAACTGCTTTATGACCGCCTGAACACCCTGTGCGATGTGCTGGGCATTATTTTAAAGCAGGAGGAGGAACTTCTGGATGCGGATATCGAGGCACTGATTCAGGAGCGCACGGAAGCAAAGAAGGCAAAGAATTTTGCCAGAGCAGACGAGATTCGTGACGAGCTGAAAAACCGCGGCATTATTCTGGAAGACACCAGAGAAGGCGTAAAATGGAAACGGGCTTAAACGCATATATCAAGGAACAATTTGGTATTGATCAGAATGTGGATATCCGCACGGTCAGTCCGCTCACCCTCGCGTATATCGGGGACGGCATCTATGAGCTGGTCGTCCGCTCCGTGATGGTGGCACGGACAAATACGCGGGCGGGGCTGTTGCACCGCCAGACGAGCCAGCTGGTAAAGGCAGAAGCCCAGTCAAAAATGATGGACATTCTGCTGCCGCAGCTCACGCCGGAGGAAGAGAGCGTGTACCGTCGCGGGCGCAACGCAAAATCGTCGACGATGGCAAAAAACGCATCCATTGGCGATTACCGCAGGGCGACCGGTTTTGAGGCGCTGATGGGATATCTGTATCTGACCGATCAGACTGCGCGGCTGGTGGAACTCATCAAGCTGGCAGTGGATACATACAAGCCGGATGAAAGCAGATATTCAGAAGCGCATAACCGGCACACAAACAGGAGTGAACATGATGAGTGATACACAGACACGTGTAGAGGAAACAAAAATAGAAGGCCGCAATGCAGTATTGGAGGCATTCAGATCCGGAAAGACCATCGACAAGCTTTATGTTCTTGACGGCTGTCAGGATGGTCCCGTGCGCACGATTGTGCGCGAGGCGAGAAAGCATGACACGATCTTAAACTTAGTGTCAAAGGAACGTCTGGATCAGATCTCCGAGACCGGAAAGCATCAGGGCGTGATCGCGCAATCGGCGGCCTATTCGTATGCAGAGGTAGCGGATATTTTACAGATTGCAAGGGATAAAGGCGAAGCACCATTTGTGATCCTGCTTGACAATATTGAGGATCCTCATAATCTGGGTGCAATTATTCGTACTGCCAATCTGGCGGGCGCTCATGGCGTGATTATTCCGAAGAGACGCGCAGTGGGACTGACAGCGACCGTGGCAAAGGCATCCGCCGGAGCCATCAACTATACACCGGTGGCAAAGGTGACGAATCTCACCAGCACAATCGAGGAACTGAAAAAAGAAGGAATGTGGTTTGTGTGCGCGGATATGGGAGGCACGCAGATGTATGATCTGGATTTGAAGGGATCGATTGGACTGGTTATCGGCAACGAGGGTGAGGGCGTGAGTAAGCTGGTGCGGGAGCACTGTGACATGATCGCATCCATTCCAATGAAGGGGGATATCGATTCTCTGAACGCATCAGTGGCATGCGGTGTGCTGGCATATGAGATCGTGCGCCAGCGATTGCGGGCGTAACTTTTGGTAAGGGGCTTTTCATCGGGTATCCGCGGAAATAGAACAGCCGGTTGATCTCAGGAAAGGTTCGGGAATGAGAGAAAACGAATATGACAATGTCCGTGATGAAGAACTGCTCATGCAGCTTGCAGCCGGCAATGACAGCATTACGGAATATCTTTGTAAAAAATATAAGCATCTGGTCATGAAAAAAGCGAATGCCCTTTATCTGATCGGAGCAGAGAAAGAGGATCTGATTCAGGAGGGAATGATCGGTTTATTTAAAGCAATTCGTGACTTTTCGCCGGAAAAGGAGTCCTCTTTTTATCATTTTGCGGAGCTTTGCATTACCAGACAGATGTATCACGCGATTGAGGCATCCCAGAGGCTCAAGCATGCGCCGCTCAATTCCTATGTGTCTCTGTCAGAGGAAACAAGTGACGAAAACGGATTGACATGGGCAGACATGCTGGAAGGAACAACAGAGCAGAACCCGGAACGTATGCTTTTGCGTCAGGAAGCATATCGGGATTTCTTTGAACATTTAGAGACGATCTTAAGTCCGCTGGAAAAGCAGGTGTGCGACCTGTATCTGCAGGGCATGGATTACCGGCAGATTGCCGATTATCTGGATAAAACGCCCAAATCGATTGATAATGCACTGCAGCGCATCCGCAACAAGATCGGGAAGCAGGGGAAGATGGGTTCTTAATAAATAAAGGGATATTCCATATAGTGAGTGGAATATCCCTTTCCTTTTTATTTTACCAGCAAATCCATCAGATACTCATAGACATGCTCACTCTGCTGTTTCCAGTTGTCGCAGATCGCTTCGGCGATCTCGCGGTTGGGCACAGTGATGGTCAGATCAATACGCGGATTCTCTTTTTCCTTGAGCTGGCAACGGACAGCATAGCAGTCACCCGGCGCTTTATAGTAGTCTGCCAGAATGGAAGCAGCTTCACGAATCGAGAGCCGGTTCGCGGACAGATATTCCCGAATATCCTCGTGGATGCCTGAAGAGAGCTTGTCAGAGAAAAAGGATAGCGTCTCCGCACCGGCAGGTGTGATCGAATAGCGGGTGTTGTTGTGGGTGGATTCCTTTTTAATAAAGGCGCTCTCATCCAGCTCGTGCAATGCCTCCTGCACAGTAAAATAATTTGTGTAGTCTTTTTCAAGAAAAAAATCAGACAGCTGTGTACCGGAGAGCGGTGCATCTGAGTTCTCCAGCAGCGCAAGTATCATCAATTTATAAGTTGTTAAAGGTTCAGCCATAGATTTTATCACCTCTTTATATTTTTCATAACTGTTTGGTGTTATCCACAAAATCGCTGTGTGGCAGTTTCCCTCATATTATGAATATTCAAAGAAGCGTCCCTGACGGGTATTACGTTCACGAAACACTTGGTGAATACGGTTCAGGACGCGTTTTTTATCACCGCTCCATAAAGGAGCAAGAAGCAGCTTTTTCGGACCGTCTCCGGTAATCCGGTGCAGGACAATGTGTGGGGGAACGTGCTCGATGCAGGTCACGGCAAACTGGCAGTATTCCTCCATTTCAAACAACGGAAAGGGTGATGCTGCGTATTCTGCAGCGAGATCTGTTCCGGATAAAATATGTAAAAGTTGTAATTTCAGTCCTGCGATGGGAAGAGTACAGACCTGTTTTACAGAGTGCAGCATCTGTTCTTTTGTTTCGCCCGGAAGTCCGAGAATCAGATGAACAATGGATGGAATGTCATATTTGCACAGACGCTTGATTGTATCTTCGCAGTCCGAATAGGCAAAGCCGCTGCGCACGCGCCGGAGCGTTTCATCGCATGTACTCTGTACCCCCAACTCCACCCAGACCGGCTTGTGAAAAGTATCCCGCAGCTCACACAGGAGCTGCAGTACATCATCATCCAGACAATCCACGCGGGTAGCGATAGAGAGCGCGACGATCTCAGCGGGAGAGAGCGCCTCGGAAAAAACGGTACGCAGATAGGAGATATCTGCGTAGGTGTTTGTATATGCCTGAAAATAGGCAATAAAATGTTTCGCGCTTGTCTTGGCGGCAATCCGCTCCCGGGCTTCCGAGAGCTGCGCAGGGATATCTTTTCTCCGGTCAGCTGCAAAATCGCCGGAGCCGCCTGCGCTGCAAAATGTACAGCCGCGTGTACCCAGCCTGCCGTCACGGTTCGGGCATGAAAAGCCACCGTCCAGAGACAGACGGTAGATTTTTTCACCAAAGGTCTGCTTCAGATAAGCATCCAGACTGTAGTAGGGCTTGCCCAGCCAGCTTTCCGGAAGATTAGTAAGTTGCATATAGATACCTCACCTGTCAATCATCCCGGGGTGTAACTAACGGATGTGATCACGCACTGCCTTACTCACGACGTCGGCAACGCGAGGATCAAATGCCTCCGGCATAATGAAATCGTCACTCAGCTGATCATCAGAAACGAGACCGGCAATTGCCTCAGCAGCAGCCAGTTTCATTACCTCGGTGATCTGTTTTGCGTGACCTTCCAGCGCGCCGCGGAAGATGCCGGGGAAAGCGACAACATTGTTGACCTGATTCGGAAAATCACTGCGTCCGGTTCCGACAATGCGTGCCCCGGCTGCCTTTGCCACATCCGGCATGATTTCCGGAACAGGATTTGCCATGGCAAAAAGAATTGCGTCCTGATTCATGGAAGCAACCATTTCTGCAGATACAATACCGGGAGCGGAAACGCCGACAAAAATGTCCGCTCCCTTTAATGCGTCAGCCAATGTTCCGGTGGCGCGGCTTAAGTTTGTCACTTTGGTCATTTCCTGCTGCATCCAGTTCAGATTCGGGTAATCCGGACCAATGATGCCTTCTTTGTCACACATTGTGACATCTGTAAAACCGTAGGTTAAAAGCAGTTTTGTAATTGCGACACCTGCAGAACCGGCACCGTTGACAACAACTTTGCAGTTCTCCTTTTTCTTTCCGGTGACCCGCAGACCGTTGATGATACCTGCCAAAACAACGATCGCCGTGCCGTGCTGGTCGTCGTGGAAGACCGGAATATCTAACATTTGTTTCAGTCGCTCCTCAATTTCAAAACAGCGGGGAGCGGAGATGTCTTCTAAGTTGATGCCGCCAAAGCAGGGGGCTATATTTTTAACCGTCTGGATGATCTCCTCGGTATCCTGTGTATCCAGGCAGATTGGAACAGCGTTTACATCACCAAATTCTTTAAAGAGTACGCATTTCCCTTCCATAACAGGCATGGCTGCGTAAGCACCGATATTTCCAAGCCCAAGAACTGCACTGCCGTCAGAGACAACAGCCACGGTGTTTGCTTTGATTGTATAATTATAGACTTCCTCGGGATGTTCGGCAATAATTTTGCAAGGCTCCGCAACTCCGGGCGTATAGGCGATTGCCAGCGCTTCGCGGTCCTTGACAGGTGCCTTGGAGGTTGTTACCAGCTTTCCGTTCCATTCTCTGTGCAACTTGATTGCTTTTTCTTTCTGATCCATGTTTTGCTCCTTATATGTATCTATCATTTATTTATTCCTTATTATAACCATAACATTTCTTAATTTTCAAGTGTGATGAGGATGATTGCCTTGACTTGGAATAGACAAAAAAAGTGCTTCCTATTCTGGAACAGATGTTGTATAATTGTAAATAATCTATGGTCGCGCATCGGTTATCACATTGTTCCGGTAATAATCATCGTTTCCCCATTTTAATTTTTAACATGAATATATGAAGCATGAAAATGTTTTAATAGTAGGAGATTTTATAGTATGGCAAATATGCGAGAAAAGTACGAATCACTTGGCGTAGTAGCACTAAAGGATCTGGCAAAGGCGCGAGGCCTGAAAAATATATCTGCGCTCAAAAAGGCGGAGGTTGTCGATGCGATGGTTGCAGAGGATCGAAGATTAGAACAGATCAAAAAGCATGCAGAGGAAGAAAAGACAGAATCAGATAAATCCGCGGAGAGGTCTCAAAAGCCGGAGCGCCAGCAGCGGTCCGGGCGTGCGTCGAAAGAAAATAAGGATCGTCGGGAAAACAGGGAAAATCGCGCAGAACCACGCTCCAATGCAGCATCAGAGGAAGAAGCAGATCAGCCTGAGCAGATGAATTCCAATCTGGACAGCGGTATTACTGCGAACGGAATTTTGGAGGTCATGCAGGAAGGCTATGGATTTATCCGGAGTGCAAACTATCTGCCCGGAGAAAATGACGTCTATGTGTCACCCTCCCAGATTCGCCGTTTCCATCTGAAAACCGGTGATATTATCTGTGGAAATACAAGAATCAAAACCCAGAGCGAGAAGTTTTCTGCGCTGTTATATATAACTACCATCAACGGTTATCCACCGTCTGTGGCATCCAACCGCAAAAATTTTGAAGATCTGACACCGATTTTCCCCAATGAGCGTCTGCGTTTGGAGACAAATAGGAGCGGGCTTGCGATGCGGATCGTGGATCTTGTTTCCCCCATCGGAAAGGGGCAGCGAGGCATGATTGTCTCACCGCCGAAGGCAGGAAAAACGACGCTTTTGAAACAGGTGGCAAAGTCTGTGAAACAGAACAATCCTGAGATGCATCTGATTATTCTGTTGATTGATGAGCGTCCGGAGGAAGTTACGGATATCAAAGAAGCAATTGAGGGAGATAACGTAGAGGTCATTTATTCCACCTTTGATGAGCAGCCGGAGCGCCACAAACGTGTGTCCGAGATGGTCGTAGAGCGTGCAAAGCGTCTGGTGGAGCATGGGAAGGATGTCATGATCCTGCTGGATTCCATTACCAGACTGGCACGTGCTTACAATCTGACCGTTCCGCCCAGTGGACGAACACTTTCCGGCGGTCTTGATCCGGCGGCACTTCATATGCCAAAGCGTTTTTTTGGCGCGGCCCGCAATATGCGCGAGGGCGGTAGTCTGACGATTCTTGCGACAGCTCTTGTAGATACCGGAAGTAAGATGGATGATGTCGTTTACGAGGAATTCAAAGGAACCGGAAATATGGAGCTTGTCTTAGACCGCAAGCTTTCTGAGAGACGTGTATTTCCGGCACTGGATATCACAAAATCCAGCACGCGCCGGGAGGATCTGCTGCTTGATCAGGAAGAGCAGGAGGCAGTGAATATTATGCGCCGCGCGATCAACGGTATGAAGACGGATGAGGCGGTAGAAAACATTTTGAATATGTTCGCGCATACCCGAAATAACTATGAATATGTGCAGCAGGTACGTAAAAAGAAGTTTTTATAAGAGTTTTGTAAAAACTGCTTGCATTACACAAATCGTTATGCTACAATAATTAAGCTGTTGTGAGAATGCGACAGAGACAGAACGTTCATTATTATAAATATGAACATAGATAAAATTTCGAGTATGTGAGGTGAAAAAGATGCAGACAGAAATTCAGCCCGAATACTATGAGGCAACCGTTACTTGTAACTGTGGTAACACATTTGTCACTGGTTCAACAAAGAAAGAACTCCATGTTGAGATTTGTTCTAAGTGCCATCCGTTCTACACCGGACAGCAGAAGGCTAACCAGGCACGCGGACGTATTGAGCAGTTCAACAAGAAATACGGCATGAAATAAAAACATGGAAACTAAGGTTGAAGTTGCTAAAGCTTCGACCTTTTTTTTCGCTTTATGATTTTTGGAATCGTGTCACTGCGCAGGGAGATGACTGTGGCACAGGAGAACAGAGATGAGATATTCAGGAATCGGCGGACAGGCTGTGATGGAAGGTGTCATGATGAAAAATAAGGACACTTACGCAGTTGCAGTTCGAAAGAGTGACGGAGAGATTATTGTAGAGAAAAAAGAATACAAGGGCATTTTTGGTGACAGTGCATTTCTCAAACTGCCGCTGGTGCGCGGAGTTGTAAATTTTATTGATTCGCTTGTACTTGGCATGAGAAGTCTCACCTTTTCTGCCTCTTTTTTTGAGGAGGAAGGGGAAAAAAAGGAACTGAGTGCAAACGAGGCGGCAAAGGCAAAGAAAAAAGAGGATGCAATGATGGGCGGAACAGTAGCGCTGTCTATCGTTCTGGCAGTGGCGATCTTTATGCTGCTTCCGTACTGGTTGTCCACATTTTTTGAGCGGCTGGGCTGGTCAGATACCGGTATTGCGGTGGCCGAGGGCGTGCTCAGGGTAGTAATCTTTCTCGTCTATGTGGTTGGCATTTCACTGATGAAGGATATTAAACGGGTGTACATGTACCACGGCGCAGAGCATAAGTGCATCAATTGCATTGAGCATGGTATGGATCTGACCTTGGAAAATGTGAAAAAAAGTTCCCGTTTACATAAACGTTGTGGCACCAGCTTCTTGTTTTTTGTGGTCATCGTCAGTGTGATCTTATTTATCTTTATCCGGGTAGAGTCGCCGGTGCTTCGCGT
This sequence comes from Lachnospiraceae bacterium, assembly GCA_022771765.1. Lineage (GTDB taxonomy): Bacteria > Bacillota > Clostridia > Lachnospirales > Lachnospiraceae > W0P33-017. The sequence goes on from JALELN010000001.1 coordinate 8,556, forward strand.
TGTGGTGCGCATTCTTCTGGTGCCGCTCATTGCAGGGATCTCTTATGAGCTGATTCGTCTGGCCGGGCGCAGCGAGGGTAAAATTATCGGCTTGCTCAGCAAACCCGGTATGCTGCTGCAGAAACTGACAACCGGAGAACCTGATGATGATATGATCGAAGTGGGCATCGCGTCTGTGGAGGCGGTGTTTGACTGGAAAGAATATGTACAGAAGATGCGTGAGGAAGAAGGTTTGGCTGGCAGCTGCTGTGAGTAGCTGCGTTGGAACGCCTGATGGGGTCTGGCAAAGGGGGCTGGCATATGACATATAAGCAGGCAGAGCAAAAGGGAGAGCATTTGTTGCAGACAGCGGGAGTCATGGACGCAAAGATCGATGCGTGGTTGCTGCTGGAGATGGTGGCAAAGATCGACCGCAGCTTTTATTTTACGCATACGAATGAGGAAGTAGAGCCGGAGGTGCTCACGGAGTACGAGCGTGTGTTGGAAAAGCGCGCCGAGCATGTACCGTTGCAGTATATTACCGGTGAGCAGGAGTTTATGGGTATGACTTTTAAGGTCAATTCCAATGTGCTCATTCCCAGACAGGATACGGAAACTCTTGTCGAAGAAACGTTAAAGGTGATCGAGCCGCAAATGGAGGTGTTGGATCTGTGTACCGGTTCCGGCTGCATTCTACTCAGTATTATGAAAAATGCGCCGACGGTTCAGGGAACCGGAAGCGACATCAGCAAACAAGCGCTTCTGGTGGCGAAGGAAAACGCAAAACGGCATGATCTTGAGGCTGAATGGGTGCGCGGCAATCTGTTTGATAATGTGAACGGGAAATATGATGTGATCGTATCCAATCCGCCGTATATTGTTCGGACAGAGATACCTATGCTGATGCCGGAGGTCGGACAGTTTGAGCCGATGGAGGCATTGGATGGCGGTGTGGACGGACTTGACTTTTACCGGAAAATTACCGAAGAGGCGCCGCGGTATTTAAAGGAAAACGGTTATCTGTTTTTTGAGATCGGTTGTGATCAGGGAATGGAGGTACAACGTCTCATGTGTGAGGCCGGCTTTTTGGATGTAACGGTCATCAAAGACCTTTCAGGAAATGACCGTGTGGTAAAAGGGCAACTCAAATAAAGGAGAAACGACATGTTTGATAAGTTAGAGGATTTGTTAGTTCGATATGAGGAGATTATGAGCGAGCTTTCTGAGCCGGACGTGGCAAATGATGCCAACCGTTTTAAAAAGCTCATGAAGGAGCAGAGTGATCTGACTCCGCTGGTGGAGGCATACAGAGAGTACAAAAAAAATAAGCAGGCGATCGAGGACGCGTTGGCAATGCTCGATGAGGAGAGCGACGAGGATTTAAAAGAGCTTGCAAAGGAAGAATTAAACGAGGCGAAAGCGAATGTGGCAGAGCTGGAGGACAAGTTGAAGATTCTGCTGCTCCCGAAAGACCCGAACGATGACAAGAATGTCATTGTGGAGATTCGTGCCGGCGCGGGCGGAGAGGAGGCTGCATTGTTTGCGGCAGAAATCTACCGTATGTATGTGCATTACGCGGAGAGCCGTCGCTGGAAGGTGGAGACACTGGAAGCAGACGAGACCGGCATCGGTGGTATGAAGTCTGTGGACTTTATGGTAACCGGAGCAGGCGCTTATTCCGTGTTAAAATATGAATCAGGCGTACACCGCGTGCAGCGTGTTCCGGAGACCGAGTCACAGGGACGTATCCAGACCTCTACCTGTACCGTAGCCGTAATGCCGGAGGCAGAGGACGTTGATATTCAGATCGACGAGAAGGATATCCGTATCGACGTTATGCGTGCATCCGGAAACGGCGGACAGTGTGTCAACACGACAGACTCAGCTGTGCGACTGACCCATTATCCCACCGGGATCGTGATCTACAGCCAGACCGAGAAGTCACAGCTTCAGAACAAGGAAAAGGCATTTGCGCTTCTTCGTTCCAAACTCTACGATTTAGAGCTTCAGAAGAAACAGGATGCAGAGTCAGAGGCAAGACGCAGTCAGATCGGAACCGGCGACCGCTCCGAGAAGATCCGTACTTACAACTTCCCGCAGGGTCGTGTCACCGACCACCGTATCAACCTCACACTCTACAAGCTGGACAAGATCATGAACGGCGACATCCAGGAGATCATTGACGCGTGCATTGCGGCGGATCAGGCGGCGAAGTTAAGCCGCATGAGCGAAGAAGGCTAGAACCCTTAATTTTACTGGGTTTCCTGAAATTATGCAGTTGACAGAAAAACAATAATTTTATGAAAAAGACGGACTTTGACGTATGTCTCTGCCCGTCTTTTCTTTTATTTGTTGACAAAAGAATTCCATTTGCTAGAATATTAATAAAGTAGCTGACACAAAAAAAGGAATGGTGTTCAAGCCAATTCTTTCAATGAAGGTGTATGACATGTAGAAGAAGTTTGTAAATTGGAGGCCGGCTTATGTCATTAAAATATAATATCAGTTATGAAGTAGCGTCTACGATCTTTTTGATCATTCTGCTTTTTTATATAAGACTGCAGTATGATACACACTCAAGGCTGAATACAGAATTCCGGAAACTTACATGGTTCGGATTAATTGCAACGATGCTGGATGTGATATCAGCTGTTACGATCAGTTATGCAAGTGTTGTTCCGGTAGCAGTGAATATCATACTGAATACCTTGTATTTCATATCAGTTGCGGTATTAGGATATCAGCTTACATATTATAACTTATTTTATGTGTACAGAAATAGCAAGACGAGTGCGTTTATGCGGTTCAATCAGATTTTAATCTGTTTTTATGCTGCATTGATGATCTTTAATGTATTTAGCGGATGCTTTTTTTCTTTTAGTGCGGATGGGACGTATGTGAAGGGGCCGGCTCATCTTGCTGTCTATATCGCTCCAGGCTATTTTGTTATGTGCTCCGCGATGATCCTGATTTACAACTTTCGAAGATTTCGTAGTTGGCAGAGACTTTCCATCTCGCTTTTTGTGATTTTTCAGATTTCCGGTATGGTACTTCAGATGTTTATTTTCCCGGATACACTCCTGGCATTGTTTATGAGTGCACTGGGACTCATGATGATGCTTTTTACAATGGAAACCCCTGATTATCAGAAACTTGTAATTACAATTGAAGAATTGAGTGCAACGAAAAAAATGGCAGAGAAGGCGAAAGAGGAAGCAGAAAGGGCCAAGGAAATTGCGCAGGAGGCGAATCGTGCAAAGTCAGATTTTCTGGCTAATATGAGCCATGAGATCCGGACACCGATCAATGCTGTACTGGGCATGGATGAGATGATTTTAAGAGAAAGCACTGATTCGAAAATATTGGAGTATGCTTCGGACATCAAGCAGGCTGGAAGTATGTTGCTTTCTCTGATTAATGACATA
>JALELN010000004.1 GCA_022771765.1 Lachnospiraceae bacterium
CTCACGGTGTTGGCAAAGACGTCATCGTAATGGGCTTTGACTGCAACAAGTGGGCATTAGAGGAGCTGTTAGCAGGAAACTGGAACTACGATGGACAGTGCAATCCTTTCCAGGCAGCATACATCGATGGTATCATCAAGAAGCTGGAGGCTGGCGAGAACATTGGTGACAAGGTAGTCGTTATGGACGAGAAGGGCTTCGACGCTTCTACCATTACTCAGGAGGATGTTGATAAATACGGAATCTAATCCGCAGTAGAACAACTGATGATCAGACTATCGTTTATAGGGCGCGGTACGCGAAAGCAGTGTCGCGCCTTTTCAATGAAAATGTTTGACGAGAATGTTTGACAAAATAAACAAAAAGGAGTGAATGCACAGGTGAAAGAGAAATCTGTATTGGAAATGAGAGGAATCTGCAAGAGCTTCCCCGGTGTCCGTGCGCTGCATGATGTTGATTTTACGTTATGTGAAGGTGAGATCCATGCGCTGATGGGCGAGAACGGTGCGGGAAAATCAACCTTGATCAAGGTGCTCACCGGCGTCTACGAAAAGGACGGAGGAGAAATTTTCCTGAAGGGAATGGATAAGGCGGCTGTCATCCGTTCACCGCAGGATGCACAAAAACTTGGCATAAGCACAGTGTATCAGGAGATTACCCTGTGCCCGAACCTTTCTGTTGCTGAAAACATGTACATAGGTCGTGATGAACAAAAGGGCGTGAGCTGGAAGAAGATGAACGCAAATGCGGACAAGATCTTAAAAGCGCTCGATATTCCGGCAAAGGCTAACAGACAGCTTTCCAATTATTCCATCGCGATTCAGCAGATGGTAGCGATCGCGAGAGCCGTTGATATGGAATGTAAGGTACTGATTTTAGATGAGCCGACCTCCTCACTGGATGAGCAGGAGGTAGAAAAGCTCTTCGGGCTGATGCGTGATCTGCGTGCAAAGGGCGTAGGCATTATCTTTGTGACACATTTCCTGGATCAGGTGTATGAGGTATGTGACAAGATCACCGTACTTCGTGACGGCGGACTGGTAGGCGAGTACGAGATCGCAGATCTGCCCCGCGTTAAGCTTGTATCCAAGATGCTTGGAAAAGAGCTGGATGATATGTCTGATATCAAGACAGATAGTGTCACCTATGAGGGAGCAGATGCAGATACAAAGATTTTTGAGGCAGAGGGATTACAGAGTAATGCGGGTATCAAGCCGTTCGACTTCTATATCAAGAAGGGTGAGGTCAACGGATTTACCGGACTTCTTGGTTCCGGTCGAAGCGAGTGTGTGCGTGCGATCTTTGGTGCAGACCATGTGATCGGCGGTTCCGTAAAGAAAAATGGAAAGATCATCAAGATCAAAAAGCCCATCGATGCAATGAAGCAGGGAATTGCATATCTGCCTGAGGATCGAAAGGTGGATGGTATTATTGGAGATTTGTCTGTACGGGATAATATTATTCTGGCACAGCAGGTATTAAAGGGATTTTTGCATCCGTATTCAAAGGCAGAGGCTCAGAAGATCGCAGAGGAATATATCAAGATGATCGAGATCAAGACAGCTTCGGCAGATACACCGATTAAGTCACTCTCCGGTGGTAACCAGCAGAAGGTGATCCTTGCAAGATGGCTTCTGACTCATCCGGAGTATCTGATCCTGGACGAACCGACCCGTGGTATTGACGTCGGAACAAAGATTGAAATTCAGAAATTAGTATTAAAGCTGGCATCAGAGGGCATGAGCGTGACATTTATTTCTTCTGAGACGGACGAGATGATCCGTACCTGTTCCCGTCTGATCGTCATGAGAGACCGCCGTGTTGTCGGTGAACTGGGCAGTGATGAGCTGACGCAGAATAAGATTATGAATACCATTGCGGGAGGTGACAACAATGGAAAATAAGCATAAGAGTATCGGGGCATTTTTCTCCGGACTGGTAAAGCAGCAGGTGTTTATCCCGCTGGCAGCTTTGCTGATCCTGGCATTGTTCAATCTGATCCTGGATCCGTCTTTTTTCCAGATCACCCTGGGTCATAATGCTGCCGGAGATCCGGTGTTGAACGGTTATCTGATCACCATTCTGGATTACGGCTCAGAGCTGGCAATCCTTGCGATCGGTATGACATTAGTTACTGCAGCTTCCGGTGGACAGGATATTTCTGTTGGTGCGACCATCGCCATCGCAGGTTCTGTGATCTTACGTATGCTCTGCGGCGGACAGACGACGACAGATGTATATCGCACACCGCTGATCGTGGCATTTCTGGTTGCAGTGCTGGCATCTATGGCAGCTGGTGCATTTAACGGCGCACTGGTGGCCTACTTCCGGATCCAGCCAATGATCGCGACATTGATCCTGTTTACTGCAGGTCGTTCCATTGCAGCGTGGGTCAACAACAATGAGCTGCCGATTGTAAATGTGGACAGCTTCGGCTATTTCGGAGGATATATCCCCGGTGTGCCGATCCCTACTCCGTTCTTTATTGCGATGATCTGCGTGGTGATCATTGCACTTGTTATGAAATTTACAAACCTGAGATTGTATACACAGGCAGTTGGTATCAATGAAAGCGCATCCAGATTAAATGGTCTGAATCCTGAGTTTATCAAGTTCATTTCATTTGTGATCCTTGGCATATGCGTAGCTGTTGTAGGACTGATAAAGGTTAGCCGTCTGTCAACGATTAACTATTCTGTAGTGGCGAAGGATATCGAAATGGATGCCATTTTGGCAGTTGCGCTGGGCGGAAATGCCCTTGGCGGCGGTAAGTTTAATATCTGGGCATCCATCCTTGGTGCATATGTTATTCAGTTTTTGACAACCACACTCTACAAGTTTGAGGTACAGTCAGATGCGCTTCCTGCCTACAAGGCGGTTGTCGTTATCGTACTCGTTGTATTAAGTGCACCGATCGTTCGGGAGAAATTGGCTTCCCTGGGTAAAAAGATGAAAACAAAGGAGGTAGCATAACATGGCATCAGAAAAGAATACAGCCGAAAAAAAGAGCAGCTGGTTTAAAAATGTTTCAGACACAAATCTGCTGCTGGCGATCACCATCATTGTTTTCTTCGCGATGTACATCGCAGCGATGATATTCCTTGGTTCCGGATTTTTAAAGCCGCAGGCATTCTTCAATATCTTGAATGCACAGGCAGCACTGATCATTACCGCATGTGGCATGAGTCTGGTTATGATCACTGGTGGTATTGACATCTCTGTCGGTGGTGTGGTAGCGCTGGTCAGCATGAGTTGTGCCGTATATCTTGACTTTGGCGGAGGAAATCCGTATACAGCGATTTTTCTGGCACTTGCCATCGGATTGGCATTTGGTATCGTACAGGGCTTCTTGGTAGCTTATCTGGACATCCAGCCCTTCATCGTATCATTGGCAGGAATGTTCTTTGCACGTGGTATGACGACAATCGTTCACACGAACCCGTTCAACGTAGAGAACGAGGCATTTACAAAGTTAAAGATGACTCGTGTCATTATCCCCGGAATGGGTTCGATCAATAAGAAGGGTATCTATGTGGATGCTTATGTTGAACTGGGTGTAGTTGTTGCATTACTGATCGTAGTGATTTTGTTCTGTTTGCTTCGCTGGACAAAGCTTGGCCGCGCGTTCTACGCGGTGGGTGGAAATCAGCAGAGTGCGCTGATGCTCGGTATCAATGTAAAACGTACAAAGTTCCTTGCACATTTGATCTGCAGCATTTTGGCAGGTATAGGAGGGTATGTATACTTCCTTCACGTTGGATCCGGCTCACCTTCTCATGCGAGCGGCATGGAGATGAAC
>JALELN010000028.1 GCA_022771765.1 Lachnospiraceae bacterium
TTCCGGTGCAAGACGCTCTCCTCCGCATACATCGCAAGGAATATCAGACATATATCTTTTGCCCATACCTCCCTTGTCATCCTCAATAAAGGTTCGGTTGATAACCGGAAAGATTCCTTCTACGATGCGTGTGATCTCTCCCTTTCTTCCCGTCTTCTTATTATCATAGACAAACGTAACTTCCTTTGTCGCATCACCATACAGGACTTTTTCCCGGAAGTCTTCCGGTAGTTCCTTCCACGGTTTTGCCAGATCCACACCCATCTCATCTGCAAGTGCGACAACCTGTCCTTTCATCCAGTTCGCATTCGGATGTTCAATATAATTTTTTAATTTTCCAAGAAACGGAGACGCTCCAAGCAGCAGGCTTTTCTCCGGCCTTGTAATTATTTTTTCAATATCCGGCTGATACTTTCTTCCTTTTCCGTTGCATGCCGCACACCTGCACTCCGGATCCAAAAAACCGAAAGTCGCAGGTGTCAGTTTGAAAGAAACCTGGCTTGGATCAGAATAGTTGCGTTTTCCGATCGCTGCATAAATGCATCGCAGATGATGGCTGATTCCGCTGAAGGTTCCGATAGTAGAGTTGGCGTTTGCACGTATCTCCTTTTGCGAGATCATAACCACCGGCATGCATCCGGTCATGCTCTCCATCTGTGGGCGTAGTCTGAAAGAGCTTTCTGAATTTAACTGCTCCATACGTCTTTGACACTCTGCATACACGGTATCCATAACAAAACTTGATTTCCCGCTTCCGCTCACTCCGACAACGGCAGTGATCTTTCCGTATGGGATCGATGCGGATATGCCCTTTAGGTTGTTCTCCCGTGCACCGGTTACCACGATGTGCGTCGGCCGGTGCCTATCTGATTTCTTGTCATTATGTTCTTCGTCTATTCCTTTTACATCTGCACCATAGGCCGCCTGCCTCACATCTGCTCTCGCTTTGTCCAACTCCCTGATCAGACCCTCTACATCTTCCGGGGAGACCTCTGCCACCGGAATCTCATCTGGCCAATCTCCTGTCCATTCCGGGAGAACTACCGCTTCTTTCGGAACACGATCCATGTTGATGTCATAATCGATCATTCCGATCAATGCTGTATGGTCGAATGCTTCGATCCCATTGATATAGATTCTGTGATTTGCATGATCAATTCCCCTTACCAAAACGGTTGTCACCGCGATCGGATTGGGTCTGATCGGCGCTCTACAGGCAAATACACCCATTTTTCCATCGCCTTCATAGGGAGTCTTACACTGTAAAATTCTCCTGTATATAGCATCATCATATTTATCAAACCACCAGATGACATGCACATATGTTCCAAGCTTTTTCGGAAGAGGAACCTCCTTCCGATACTGTAGATATGTGATACCTCGTGTGTTTCTGATCTCGCCGATCGTCTCACATGTGTACGCTTCCTGCGATGCATCCGACTGCACAAAAATCCCGGTATTTATCCCACCTCGATCATCTGTGGTCGCGTAATCCTCACTCGGCAGTTAGGGCTTCATATCAATTAATGCAAGGGGAAAGTCTCGATCCGTCACACGGCTTTTGTCACAGTTCCATTCCAAGTCCACTGTACCATCTCGAAAATCAATGTCACATACTTTTCCGGTGATTCTCGTAAGTCTGTCATCTCCTGCAATGACAAAAAGATGGATATGACTAAATTTCTCCATATGCTTCATGGCCTTTTTGTATGTGCCGTGAAGCATGACCTGCAACTGCTGTCCCTGTTTTTCTACGATTCCGATTCGATTCATTTGAAACATGTTTTCTCTCCTTCTTCATAATATTTCGCTGCCACACGACTAATCGTAGACCCTGACATGGTGTCAAGGTCAAGCAGAAAATATATCATAAAGAAATGAAATAGGGCCCTGTTTCACAAAACCCTTTCTAATATCATGACTCGCAAAGTGGAATTAATATCTCTGTCACATACTCCTGTGGGTCACTCGAGTTTACCGGTGACACATAGCAGATCTGTCTCGTCGGTTCCGTCATGTGATACTCCTCGTGTACTTCTAACCAGTGTGCAAATTTACGATATGCATAAGAGATATTCTCATACGGCCCTCTTACAATGACGCTGACTGCCTTTTCACATCCAATGACCTGTCTGTGGATCAGACCATCAGGAATCTTCGTCTGTCCGCGATTCCAGACCATACACAACTCGATGTCTACATTTTCTTCCCGATAGTCGATGTCGTGATAGAGTGAAAAGCATTCAGCGGAATAGGAATCGGAATAAGAAACTCCACATTCCGCAAGCAGCTTTCCGAACTCCTCCCACATCTTTGCCTCACAAAAATAATTTTCTACCGTCTTTCGATAAGAAATAACATCTTTATCCGGGATACTCTTAAGAACAATCGTAACATCCTTGTTCAGAATCTCTTCTTCGTTGGAATTCACATCTGCCTCAAGGGAAGCCAGTCTCTTCAGCTTCATCTGAAGCCCGGCAGCCTCCGATTCCAGTTCCTGCTTTTTCTTTTGAATTGCACGAAGATATTTTTCCCTGCAATCTTCTCCTACCAGTGTTCCAATCTCAGCCACAGAAAAGCCCAGATCCCGCAGTTCCACGATCCGATAAAGGTCATCCAGCTGGTCTGCCGTATAATAACGGTATCCATTTTCCTCATGAATGATTTTGGGCTTAAATATGCCTGCCTTATCATAGTATCTTAGCATCCTTAAGGATACTTGTGATATCTTAGATACCTCTCCAATAAGTAACATAGCTACCTCTTACCTTTCTTCACCACATACAGAAGATGAACGCTTATCTGACTGACATACGATCAGTTACTGCCACACGCTCCGCTTCAGACACACCCGCTTCCTTAGATGTAATTGATCGGAAGCGCCACAAGATTTTCTCTTAAATAGGTCTTTTTATCAATCAGACATAAGATAATCCCCATCCCTCTCTTCTTATCGGGAATTTTATCAAGCACCTGATTTGCAGCTCCCATACTCGCTTTTGGGTTTCCGGACATTTTAATCTCGACAGGATAAAGAACACCATCCTCTTCGATGATCAGATCTATTTCATTTTCACCGGAGGCACTTCTGTCTTTGCCTCTGTAATAGAATATCTGAAAACGGTAATCCTTTCCTTCATTGGAATAGGACTTCAATATTTCAGAAACTACAAAGGTTTCAAACATATTACCTGCAACTGCTGAATTTTTCAGTGCGTCTGCAGTCAACCATCTGGTCAGATAGCACGCAAGACCCGTATCTCTAAAATAGATCTTCGGAGTTTTAATCGCCCTGTTTAACGCATTCGCACTGTAGGGCTGCAATAAGAAAATAATTCCTGTTCTTTCCAAAATAGAGATCCATTTCTTTACAGTCGGTTCACTGATTCCGATTTCGCCGGCTATATTTGCATAATTTAACATTTCTCCCGTTCGCGCCGCAACAGCAGTCAAAAACTTCGTGAACGTT
>JALELN010000043.1 GCA_022771765.1 Lachnospiraceae bacterium
TCCAGATAAACCTGATAACGCCGGTCCTTGTCCGCTTCCGTCGTCGTAAAGCTGCCGTTTAACGCATCATCAATCGTAAAGCCACTCACCGGAAGGCTGTTTGAGCCCAACAGGATCCGCGCATTTGCTTCGTCCTCCGCATTGATCGTAAACACCAGACCATCATTGCTGACCTGATAGGCGATATCATTGTCTGTCAGCAGCTGCTTCACCTCTCCGGCCTGCTTTGTATCCTCGCAGGACGTCAGTTCAATCATCTTCGGGCGTGTCATGATAAACGCTGTCAGTCCGATTGCAATCGCGACGACTGCTACAACACTAACCAGAAGAATCTGCTGTTTTCTGTTGAATTTTTTCCACCAGTCCACGATCCGCTCCCAAAGCTGTCTCAACCGTTCCTGCATGATTTTATCTCCCTTCCAAATGATTCATAAGAGCCCAACTCGATTCCGCTCTGAATGATCACATCTGCATGTTCATGATACTGTTGTATGCTTCCAGTACTTTATCACGCACTGCCACCGTATACGCCAGTGCCGTGTTTGCCTTCTTCTGTGCAATCTGCAGATCATGCGTATTGTCCGCCAGCCCCAGCGCAAACTGTATTTCCATCGACTCAGCAGTATTCTGCAGCTTGTTTGTCTCATCCAACATACCCAGTGCCGTTGAAAAAATCGAATCAAAGGTACCGTCGCCGTCCACTTTGTTCTGCTTTGCCGCCTGTGCCACGGCATCAGACTGTATATTGCGAATCGCCGAAATATCCATCTGTTATGCCTCCTTAGCTCTTGCCGATCTGAATCCCTGCCTGCGCAATGGCCTTGCTTGCCTCAAACGCAGTGGCGTTTGCCTCGTAACCACGGCTGGCATCAATCAGGTTTGTCATCTCTGTCACAATATTGACATTCGGATATGACACATATCCATTTTCATCCGCATCCGGGTGCGACGGATCATACTCCATAATATAATCACTCGTCGTATCCTCCTTCACAGAGGTCACCTTCACTCCAGTGCCCTTAAAATTCCTGTACTGCTCCTCAAACATCTCCTGAAACGGCGTGGAACGCTTCTCCGCAAAGGTAACCACCTTCCGGCGATAGGGTGTTCCATCCTCCGTGCGGGTTGTATTCACATTCGCAATATTCTGAGCAATAATATCTGTCCGGAAACGCTCTGCGGTCATGCCGGACGCGCTGATGTCAAACGACTGAAATAATCCCATATCCGATACCTCCTGTCTGATTCATCTGATATCTTATGAACCGATTGCTGTCTGCAATCTGGTAAACTCCTGTGTCACGCTGTCTGACAACAGCTCATAACGGATCTGCTCGGAAGCAAGCTCCACGTTCTCCACATCCACATCCACGTTATTGCCATCCAGACGATAATTATATCCATAGGCCTGCATGTCAAAATGGACACCCGCATCCAGATGTGACAGATTGACATCATCGATCTTCTCATCCAAAGAATTCCACTTGATTTTGTCCAGTTCCTGTCGAAGCAGGCTCTCAAAATCTACCTCGCGGCGCTTATATCCGGGGGTGTTTACGTTTGCAAGATTGTTTGTAATGACTGTCTCGCGCAGATTACTCGCATCTAACGCCTTGTCCAGCACATTAATGTAACTATAAGCATTTGTCTGAATCATGAGCCCTGCTCCTTTCATATTGTCAATTTTTTCAATTGTTTGATGTAATAAAACAATTTTCGCACGCAAAATACGCGCAGTACACCTACTTACTAGTTCTAGTATAAGTTATTTTCCAAAAAACACAAGACTTTTTTGCGTCTTTTTACACAATCTTGTACTTTTTGACAGAAGATCTACAAGATGTTGCCACTCTGCTCATCAAAAAAGGACTTACTTTACAGTAAATCCTTTTACTTTCCGTGCGATTCCCTTCGCCCAGACCACAATATCTAGTTGTTCTGCTGCTCTTTTTTAATCTTGTCCAGTTCATCAAAAACAACATCATTGAGCACCTTGATATACGTTCCGCGCATGCCGGAGGATCTGGATTCGATCACGCCCGCACTCTCAAACTTACGCAGCGCATTGACAATCACCGAGCGGGTGATTCCGACACGATCTGCGATCTTGCTGGCCACAAGAATCCCCTCTTTGCCGCCAAGCTCATCAAAAATATGTATGATCGCCTCCAGTTCTGAAAAAGACAGTGTCGAAATCGCAGATTTAACAATCTGTATTTTACGGCTTTCTTCCGCACTCTCCTCATTAACGGACCGCAGCATTTCCAGACCAACAACCGTTGTTCCGTACTCGGTCAGTATAATGTCATCAATATCATAATTCTGCTCTGTACGATAAACAAACAGCGTACCAAGACGCTCTCCTGCAATGTCAATAGGGGCAATGATGGCGGAATAATTCTTGATATCGGTCACAAAACCAAGAGTCTCCAGATTTACATTCTCCTTTGTAGACAATATCCCAAGCAGGCGTTCATTCAGCATCGGATCAATAAAGCCCCCGACCTCATCCACAATCAGTTCGCTCAGTTCTCTTGTGTCAACAGACTGACTGGCGCCAAGCACCTTTCCCTTTTTGCTGATCACCAGTATATTGGAGTCAAGAATGTCCGTCAGGACTTCGCAGATATCGTTGAAAACGACCTTGGAAGAGTTATTGTTATGCAGCAGCTTATTGATTTTTCTTGTCTTGTCGAGAAGCTGTACGCTCATAAATAATTACTCCATTTCCTTATTTCATTTTTTCTGCAGAAATCTGCAAAAAATGGATGTATGGAAATCATACACCCATTTTTCTGAAAATTCAACGAAAAATTCAAATATTTTTAGTCTTCTTTTGCTTTTACTTCCACATAGCCACACTGCGCATCGGCACAGACAAGCTTGCTGCCTTTTTCAACCATATAACCGCCGCAGTTCGGACACTTCTTTGACACCGGCTTTGCCCATGACATGAAATCACATTCAGGATTGTTCTCACATCCATAATAGCGTCTGCCTTTTTTTGTCTTGCGAAGCACAATGTCCTTTCCGCAAACCGGACATGCCACACCGATCTTTTCCAGATAAGGCTTTGTGTTACGACACTCTGGAAAGCCCGGACAAGCGAGGAATTTGCCGTGCGGACCATATTTGATGACCATATTACGTCCGCATTCCTCACAGATGACATCCGTTACCTCATCGGCGATCTCCACCTTCTCCAGTTTCTTTTCCGCTTCCGCGACAGCCTCTTCCAGATCGGGATAAAAATTGCTGATGATTGTCTTCCACTGTACTTTTCCCTCCTCGACCATATCCAGCAGGGACTCCATGTTTGCGGTAAAATGCTCATCCACAATTGTTCCGAATGCCTCCACCATGATGGAATTCACCGCTTCGCCAAGCTCCGTCATATATAGATTTTTCTGTTCTTTTGTCACATAACGACGGGCAAGAAGCGTGGTGATCGTCGGCGCGTAGGTACTTGGACGACCGATGCCGTGTTCTTCCAGCGTTTTTACTAAAGATGCCTCTGTAAAATGCGGAAGCGGCTGTGTAAAATGCTGCTTTGCGTCAATTTCTTTCAACGAGAGCTTTGTCTGCTCATCGATAGATCCAAGCAATACATTGCCCTCCTCCTTCTCCTCATCATCTGATGTATATACAGACAGGAAGCCCTCAAAGGCAATCTTGGATGCCGATACATGCAGCTGATAGTCTCCCGCCGCGATCTTGACGGAAGTAGTCTCATAGCGGGCCGGATTCATACGGCTGGCCACAAAACGGTTCCAGATCAGCTGGTAAAGACGGAACTGATCTCTGGAGAGAGACTCTTTGATCAGCACCGGCATACGTGTAATATCCGTTGGACGAATCGCCTCATGTGCGTCCTGAATTCTGCCCTTCGTCTGATTCTCTTTCGGAGCATCTGCAGCATATTTTTCTCCATATTTCTCTGAAATATATGCTCTTGCCGCTGAATCAGCCTCATCAGCCACGCGGACAGAATCGGTACGCAGATAGGTAATAATACCGACCGTTCCCTGCCCTTTGATATCCACGCCTTCATAGAGCTGCTGTGCCAGACGCATCGTCTTCTGCGTGGAGAAATTCAACCGCTTGGACGCCTCCTGCTGAAGTGTACTGGTTGTAAACGGATAGGGTGCTTTTTTGATGCGTTCACCCTTTTTGATCTCTTTTACATAAAACTGCTCTGTCTCCAGTTCCTTTTTGACAGACTCAACCTGATCCTTATTTGTAAGTTCCAGCTTTTTCCCATCCTTGCTGTCCAGCTTGGCACAAATCGGTTTTTTCTCTCCCTCCACATCAAGGGCCGCATCAACCGTCCAGTACTCTTCGGGAATAAATTCATTAATCTCATTTTCCCGGTCACTGATCAGGCGCAATGCAACAGACTGCACACGTCCGGCGGACAGACCGCGCTTTACCTTGCTCCAGAGCACCGGACTGATCCGGTACCCCACCATACGGTCCAGCATCCGGCGCGCCTGCTGCGCATTGACCAGATTCATATCGATCTCCCGCGGATGCTTGAGCGATGCTTTCACCGCGGATTGCGTAATCTCGTTAAAGGTAATGCGATATACTTTTTTATCTTTTTGGTCCTGCAGTTTCAGGGCATGGTACAAATGCCATGAAATGGCCTCTCCCTCACGGTCCGGGTCAGTTGCAAGATAGATTTTTTCTGCCTTTTTAACTTCCTTGCGCAGATTGGCCAAAATATCACCTTTTCCGCGAATTGTAATATATTTGGGTTCAAAATCATTTTCCGGATTGAAACCAAGCTGGCTCTTGGGCAAATCTCTCACATGTCCGTTGGAGGCTGCCACCTCATAATTTTTTCCCAGAAACTTTTTGATTGTTTTTACCTTTGCAGGCGACTCCACAATAACCAGATATTTTGCCATTACCCGTTTGTCTCCTCTAATTTACAGAAATATAATGATTCTGCCAGGTCTCCTGCACCAGGCCCTTTTCCTCCAAAGAGAACAGTATCTCTGCCAGAGTCGCGATATCAAGTGCAGTTTCCTCGCTGATCTTCTCCATTGATTTTGGAAGCAAATCAAGGCAACTATACACCAAGCGTTCCGACTTTTCAAGTGGCAATTTATTTTTTTCGGGTAAAAGATGCAACTCACACACCAGTTCCTCAGGCGAAAGCAAAATGCCGGCACCTTGTCTGATCAGGCGATTACAGCCCGCGCTTAATGGATCCGTAATCTGTCCGGGTACCGCATAAATATCCTTTCCCTGCTCCAGAGCACAGTCCGCCGTAATGAGTGATCCGCTCTTTTCCTTTGCTTCTATAATAAGCAAAAGATCACTGAGTCCCGCAATGATCCGGTTGCGCATCGGAAAGAAACCGGGGCGCGGGGGCATGTCCGGTGGGTACTCGGACAGGATACCGCCCTGCGCGACAATACGCTCATAAAGCTCGGCATGCTCCGGTGGATAGACCACATTTACCCCGCAGCCCAGAACCGCATAGGTCTTTCCCCCACCGTCCAGTGCGCCCTCGTGCCCGAAACCATCAATACCGCGTGCCATTCCGCTGATAATCGACACGCCGTTTCCCGCCAGACATTTTCCGGCACGCTTTGCGATGTCCTTTCCATAGCTGCTGCATGCCCGCCCGCCGACAATACCGACTGACGGTGCCTCATCCGGCGGCAGCTGCCCGATATAATACAGCCCGTACGGAGGATCATAAATTTCCCGCAGTCTGCGGGGGTAACACTGCTGTTCCAATGACACAAAAGAGATGCCCCGTGCCAGCAGCCGGTCCCACTCCTGATCCAGATCCCAGCCCTCTTTGGAATGACTGATGCGCGCGGCAGACTCCTCTGTAATCCCATAGAGCTTTCTCAGCTCACTGCCCGACAGATACCAGACTGCCTTTGCACTGCCGCAATATTTATACAGCTGGTGAATCGTCTTTGTTCCGATTCCTTTAATATTGGCCAGCCAGTATGCGTATGTCAGATCCTCCACGCTCACACCTCCCAGTATTTCTTGTCGATGCTACGGTAGCAGACCGCTTCCGTCAGGTGTCTGATGGTGATCTGCTCACTTTGTTCAAGATCCGCAATCGTGCGCGAGAGCTTGATGAGCTTGTGATAGGCCCGGGCAGAGAGATGAAGCTTTTCATACATCCTTTCCATGTAGGCGGTCTCCTTTTTCCCGAGTACACAGTAGGCTGACAGCTTTGAAACCGGAATCTGACTGTTAAAATACCAGGATTCCTTCTGATAGCGTGTTCTCTGCATTTCCTGTGCCGCCAGCACCCTCGTGCGGATCTGAGCAGAAGTTTCCCCCTTCTCCTGTCCGGTCAAATCCCGGTATGTGACCGGCTCTGCCTCTGCGCACAAGTCAATCCGGTCCAGAAGCGGCTGACTGATGCGCTCGAGATACCGGCGTATCGATGTATTGGCACACCGGCACCTTGTCCGGTCCGGATAGTAGCCGCACTTGCACGGGTTCATGGCGCAGACCAGCAGGAAATCCGCCGGATAGGTAAAGCTTCCGTTTACGCGGGAAATCGTGATCTTCTTGTCCTCCATGGGCTGTCGCAAAATTTCCAGCGTGCTTTTCTGAAATTCCGGCAATTCATCCAGAAATAAAACGCCCCGGTGTGCCAGCGACACCTCACCGGGCTTTGGAACCATGCCGCCACCAGCCAGTCCCTGCGGACTGATTGTGTGATGCGGTGCGCGAAAGGGTCGATGCTCCATCAGGCCGTCACTGGCATGCAACATCCCACAGACGCTGTATATTTTTGATACCTCCATCCGTTCAGCAAGTGCCATCGGCGGAAGGATGCCCGGTATGCGCTTTGCGACCATCGTCTTTCCGGCGCCGGGCGGACCGACCATCAACAGATTATGCATCCCGCTCACCGCAATCTCGCAGGCGCGGCGTAGCATTCTCTGCCCGTTTACATCCGCAAAATCCAGATACTCAGACACCTTCGGGGCAATCGGAAGGCACAGCTTCTCCCCAGGGTCTTTCGTACCGGAAAAATAATCCATCACAGATCTGATATGATCCGCCGGAAAAATCGTCAGATCTTCCACCAGCGCAGCTTCCATATGGTTGTCCTTTGGCACAATACACCGCCGGATTCCCAGTTCCTTTGCCTTTAAGAGAATCGGCAACACACCCTCCACTGCAAGGATCGCTCCATTCAGACCGATCTCTCCGATCACAAGCGTATCCTTCAATGCATCCTCCGGTACAATGCCCAGCGCCGCAAGAATAGCCACCGTAATTGGCAGGTCAAAACCGTTTCCGCTTTTTTTAATATTGGACGGGGAAAGATTGATCGTAATGCGCTTGGCGGGAAGCTGATGCCCGCAGTTGCGCAATGCTGTGCGCACCCGTTCTCTGGACTCGCGCACCTCAGATGCCAGAAAACCCACCATCTCAAATATCGGAAGGCCGTCACTGACGTCCGCCTCCACCGAGACAGGCAGGCTGTCGATTCCGTGTAGAATCGCAGTTGTTACGATACTGTACAAATCGTCTCCTCTCTGCGTGCTACGACGGGAATATAAAATGTATACGAAAAAAAGATGAAATCATTGTAGCATGGATTTCATCTTTTTTAAAGCCCCAGTCAATATTTTATTCTTTTTCTGCGAGCGCTTCCTCTCTCCCGGCAAAGCCTTCCCGCAGCCGCTCCAGCGCCCTTTTTTCAATGCGGCTGACATAGGAGCGTGAGATACCGATCTGCTGCGCAATCTCCCTCTGTGTCATAGGTGTCCTTTGATCCAGTCCATAGCGCAGGGTAATAATCTGTAGTTCGCGACCGTGCAGCAGCTCCGGAATCAGTTCCCGGAGCGTGGCAATCCGCCATTTGAGATCCAGTTCCTCCACCACGTCCGGATCCTCACTCTCACAAATATCAAGCAGACGGATCTGGTTGCCCTCCTTATCCGTTCCCACCGGCTCATAGAGCGATACTTCCCTGGAGGTCTTCCGTCTGGATCGCAAATACATCAGAAGCTCGTTATCGATACAGCGCGCAGCATAAGTCGCAAGCCGGCTCCCGCGCTCATCATTATATGTGGCTACCGCCTTGATCAGTCCGATCGTTCCGATGGAGATCAGTTCCTCTGTTTCTTCGTCCACATTCTGATACTTTTTGACGATATGTGCCACCAGACGCATATTGCGCTCAACAAGAATGTGTTTAGCTTCCATGCTCCCGCACTTCATACGTGCAACATATTCCTTTTCCTCCTGCTGCGTCAGAGGCGGCAAAAATGTTTTCAATCGCTTCTCTCCGATCTATCAAAGCGAACTTAATACATTTTATGTCACGGACAGCTTTCTCGTGCCTTTCCCACTTACGGGAGGACCGTATTATTTTTTTAGCACTTCTTTCCTGATATAGCGGAAAGTTGCATCCTCTCCCTGTTCTGCAAGCATGTGTAACAGCCTTTCCAAAAGCTCCCTCGTTTGCGGATGAAGAATATGAAAATCCCGCTTGCTCATATAGTATTCGAGTGGCGAAGCATCCGTATACTTTTCTTTTTTATAAATCTTTGAAGCAGCCACCCGGTCTGCCACCATTTCTGCCACATATTTTTCCGGCATACGCATTCCTGCAATGTGGTGGTCACCACGCATGTCATAATCCATCCAATATTCCAGATGGTGCTTGTTGCGGCCCTTATGGTGCAGCCACGCGGAGGAATAACCGTATTCTGCCCGTTCGCCGTTATGCGGGCTCTGATCATCCATATAATATTTTGCACCGATCCGAAACTCTGCCCATGAATATTTGGATAAATCATGTGTCAGTCCCTGCCAGTAAAGTCCCATACGAAAACAATTTTTTCGCACCTCACGACGATGCGCATGCACAGTTTCCAAATGTTTACATGCTTTTTTAAACGACATAAATTACATACCTCCGAATCAGATACAGCAAAAACAGATGTATCGGATAAAATGCATAAAAAAAATATTTTGCAGACGGACCCTTCTTTCCATTGTAAAACCAGATCGGAATGAGTGCCAGCGCACCTGCCCGCTGAATTTCACCATAATAACAAATGTTAATCGCGGCAACAGACAGAAACTGCTCCATTCTGCGCATTCGGAACAAATAAAAACAGAGAATCATAACGATCCCACCGATTCCATAATCCGGCTTGATGATATAGTGTGTCAAAGCACCGACAACAACCAGCACACCAACTGCCTGCAGGAACTGCTCCCGAAATGTTTGCAGCGCATACATACAAATCAATGCAAGCAACAGCGTAAAAAAAATGTTTTGATGATCCTTGTATACCAGCGTATTATAACACACAAGATCATAAGGAACCTCGGAGATCAAAGCAAAGAGCAGTAATCTCCCCATATACTTTGTCATGCTTCTCGTGTGTAAAAATCCCTCCACAACCAAAAAGCCAAAGATTGGAAACGCCAGTCTTCCCACATAACGCATCCACACCTGCGACGGAAACAGGAATGCTCCGATGTGATCGACCAGCATGGAAAACACAGCGATACACTTTAAATCAAAGCCAGACAGCCCCCGTCCTGTCATCACAGATCTGTTTTCATCCATGGCGCTGCTCCCGACGTTTCGCCCTCTTTTGTCCTGTCAGATTCTTTTTCCCGGACGCTTCTGTCTTTACCGGCTCTTCCTTTACCGGCGCTGTCTTTTCTGACACCGCCTTTTTCGGCTTTCCCGGTACAGTGACAAGCGCCACAACGCTGCAGCCGTCAATCTGAATCCTGTCATGATCTTCACTGACATGCCCTGTGCCAAAGACAATTCGCCACTCGTTTCCGGCAGCTACTCTGGGCAATGCGAGCGACATCCCACTCTGCGAAAAATTCCATCCAATGTAAAAGTCTCCCGTTTCCCCTCTGTAGGCACCACAGTATGCCTCTCCAACAGCCTGCATGGACGGATAGATTTCACCGCTCCAGGCCTGTGCATTGTGGTAGGACAGATCCGGCATTCCATAGGACTGATAGTCTGTCATCTGCATCGGCACCCGGCTACGTATGCATGGGTGCAACTTTCGCAATGCCAGAAGCTCTTTCACATATGAAAAATAATCCTGATTTTTCTCCAGCTGTTTCCAGTTTACCCAACCGGTCCGGTTATCCTGACAATAGGCATTATTATTTCCGCCCTGTGAATTTCCGAATTCATCTCCGGAAAATATGAGCGGCACGCCCTGTGCCAGCACCACAGAGGCAATTGCCAGCCGCATCAGCTGACCGCGCTGCTGCATAATCTTTTTCTTTCGTGAAGGTCCCTCCACACCACAGTTGACGCTGTAATTCCAGTCATTTCCATCTGCGCCATTCTCGCCGTTTGCCTCGTTATGCTTAGTGACATAACGAAACGTGTCCGCAAGGGTAAATCCATTGTTATTGGCAAAATAATTCACAAACCCAACCAGAGAATGCTGCTTTTTCTGCTGATTCAGATACTCAATCAGATTCGCGTCCTGATGATTGATCAGCTTACGCGACGCATACAAAAAGTCATCATTGTAAACGTATAAATGCGGATAGCTGCATGTCTGCTCCCACGCCTCAGACGGAAAACGCATGGCAAAAATCTTTGTACGGCGTAATAGCACATCACAGATCACGCTCGCCACCGCCGTATCCGAACAGAGCAGATGAAAACCGTCCACATGATATTCCAAAACCCAGTATCGGAGCACATCCACAATATAATTAGGATTCACCTGCGCGTCAAAGCTCATCTCCATGATACACTCCAGACCTGCCGCATGGAGAGCGCGGATCATTTCCTTCATCTCCGCAGAGGCAGATCCACCTGCCGCATAGCTTGCCTTCGGCGCAAAATAATTGCCGCTTCCATACCCCCAGTAATTGATCCCCGGCAGTTCCTTTTCTTTTTCCTCGTATTCCTTTTGCTGCATCATCTGATAACCGGTCACCGCCTGTGGGGCCCAACCCTCAAAGTCCATCAAATGCTCTTCGTGTTTTGGCGGAACCAGTTCCTCAAATTCATACGCCGGCATCAGTTCTACCGTTGTAACACCAAGATCTATCAAATACGGTATTTTTTCTGCAATCGCCGCAAATGTTCCCTTATTTCTGCCGGTCACACCGCCATCTTTCGTAAAGCCTCTGACATGCAGCTTGTAAAGTACCATATCCTCACCCGGAATCTCCGGACAATGATCATTTTTCCAGTCAAATTCTGAAAAATCAAAGCCGCTTCGCACCTCATAATGCGTCTCACGCCGACTGTAATCTCCCCACTTCTCCCTTCCGATAATACGCCTCGCATAGGGATCCACCACAATATTTCCGTCAATCACATAGTTATAGTCATACTGCGCTGCATTCAGCCCGTCAACACAGACAGAGCGAACTGCTCCTATGCAGAATTCTTTGGGTATCGGAATATCCCTATATACACCGGACAGATCCGTACCTTTGCGTTTCTCATAGAGCCTGATCGCGCAATCACTGTCCTTTTCCCCCTCAAATGTAAAACAGATCCCGTCCGCAAGTCTGCTTGCTCCGAATCTGCTGTAATTTCCTTCTCGTAACTGTTCTGCCATTATTTCTTTTCCGCCTTTTTTATGTGTCCACATGGTAAAATACATAGTTATTTTTATTATACCAGTTTCTATATTATTTGCATACTCTTTTTTCACACACATGTGGGTTGTTTGTTTTCCTTGACACCAAACCCGTATTTCCCATATAATAGCCTTAACATTGACCGGCGCAGCAATCTGCAACAGTCACCGGAATTCAGGAGGAAACCATATGAATGAGAATGAGAATTTGACAAACGAATTTGACGACGATCCCGATGATTATCGCGTCACACTTGATCTGGACGACGGCACCTCTGTTGAGTGCGCGATCCTGACTATCCTTGAGGTAGATGATCAGGACTACATTGTTCTGGTTCCTGTGGACGAGAACGATGAGCCGATCGAGGAGGGCGAAGTTTTCATCTATCGTTACTACGAGGATGAGGATGGCAATCCCTCATTGGACAATATCGACAATGACGATGAATTCGACCGGGTGTCCGAGTGTTTCGATGAATTTCTTGATGAACAGGAATTTAACGAATTGCCATAAAATCTAATATCCTTACCTATGTTGCCGCTGCAGCCGGAACTTTCAGTTCGCTTAAAAATCCGGAAGCAGTGGCATCTTTATTGTATAGCGTTCTACTGTGCGTAAGCACAAGCACATTCTTTGCGCGTGTCATTCCGACATAAAATAATCTGCGCTCCTCTTCAATATCTGCATCCAGCACCGCCTTTTTGTAAGGCAGCAGTCCATCTAACAGCTGCGGTAAAAACACCGTGTCAAATTCCAACCCTTTCGCTCCATGGAGTGTCAGAATCTGTACACCTTCATGCTCTGCATCTGCTTTCTTTTGTTCTGCCTGCATGCGCGCGCGGTATTCCTCCACATGTGCCTGCCACTGCGCCAAAGACTGAAAACCTGACGCTGACTGCTGCAACTCATCCAGCACATCGATCAGTTCCTGTTCGCTCTGCCCATGCTCTCTCGCGAAATCAATTACAAACTCCTCGTATCCCATTCCCTTTCGCACATAATTCATTGCTGCAAAGGGGCCCATATGTGACATTACCTGCAGATCCTCAGCCAGCTGGGCAATGCGCCTGGCAATCCACGGCTGTTCCTCATAAACCGCTTCCCAACTATCCAGATCCACCTGCGGCTCATCCAGCACATCCCGGCTAAGATAACGCACCGGACGGTTCATAATCTGCAAAAACAGTCCCCTCTCACGGCTTCCCGCCGCCAGCTTCAGGTAGCAGAGCATATCCCGTGCAATCCAATGGTCATACACCAGCGGCACGTGCTCTTTTGCATCAAACGGAATTCCTTCCTCCATCAGCTTCTCCAGCAGATATCCGGACTGCCGGTTCGTGCGAAACAATACTGCCATATCGGAAAATGGCACACCCGCTGCTTCCCGCTCCCTGATTTTAGCAATAATGGCCCGGTTTTCTTTCAGCGTTGACGGGTATTCCTGCATAATAACCGTTCCCGTGACGGAGCGGGCCGCAAAAATTTGCTTTTGAAAACGATTTTTATTATGTGAAATTAAATTTTGTGAAATTCGTACAATATCCGAACCACAGCGATAATTTTCCTCCAGATACAGCTGTCTGACACCCGGATAATCACTTACAAATCGGCGCATTAACTCCGGTCTCGCCCCACGAAACTGATAGATGGACTGATCGTCATCTCCTACCAGAAACAGACAGTCCTGCGGTGCCGCCAGCATACGAAGCACCTCGTACTGCAAGCGGTTCATGTCCTGCACCTCATCCACCAGTATATACTGGAATTTTTCCTGCCACGCCCGCAGGTGATCCGGTCTCTGTGTCAGCAACTCATAGGTAAGCGTCAGCATGTCATCGAAATCAATGAGACGGTTTTCCCGGAGTTTCTTTTCATAGGCATGAAAAATATCCCGGAACTGTGCGCTCCCACAACATTTCGCATAGTAATGCTCCAGATCCAGTCGCTCGTTTTTGACCGCACTGATCTCACCCAGCAGTTTTTCCATCAATTCCTGCTCCTCATCCTCTCGCAGATGATATCCACTTAATATCTCACGCAAAAAAGAATATTTAAATTCAGGGGAAATAATCTGATTGGGACGATAGTGATAAGCATGCTTCAAGATAGAAAAGAAAATGGCATGAAAGGTACCAAACTGCACCGGCAGCCTGCGCCCTTCCATCATGGCCTGAAAACGCAAACGCATCTCTCCTGCCGCTGCCTTTGTAAAAGTAATAACAAGAATGTGTTCCGGCGCAATGTGACAGTCCTCTATCAGATACCGGATTCGTCCGGTAATGACGGCGGTTTTCCCTGATCCCGGTCCCGCCAGCACAAGTGCAGCGCCCTCCGACTGCGTAACCGCGCGGCGCTGAGACTCACTGAACCTGTAAGACATATTTTTACCCTTTCTGTAACTGTTCAATACCCTGACAGTTACGATTATATTTAACTACACAAAAACGCTGTCACGTCTTAACAGTTAACAGATGCGGGGCAAACCCTCTCCGAACAGAACATCCAGAACGCGCTTCCCGCCGATTGAAGTATTTACATAGGCTTCTCCAGACTTCTCATCCGTCACCGCTCCAATGATTGTGGCATTGTTTCCATAAGCGCAGCTGCTGATCAGTTCACATGCACGTACCGCATCCTCCGGTGCCACAAACGCCACCAGCTTACCCTCGTTTCCCATATACATTGGATCTAACCCCATCAATCCGCAGAAATCCCGCACCTGAACATCTATCGGAAGACGGGTCTCATCGAGCGCCATCGTCACCTGGGAAGCCTCCGCCAGTTCCTTTAAAACGGTCCCGAGACCGCCGCGCGTTATATCCCGCAGACAATGCAGCCGGATTCCCGCCTGTAATAAAGCGCCCACCATCTCACCCAGCGGCGCGCAGTCACTTTCAATCGTATTGCTGATCCCCATACGCCGGGATAAAATGGCAGCATGGTGGTCACCAAGATTACCGGACACCAGAATCGCATCCCCGACCCGGCAATTTGAGGCACTGATACAGACATTTTCCGGAACAAAGCCCACACCTGCAGTATTGATGATCAGACCGCCGTTTCCCTCCACGACCTTTGTATCACCTGCCACAACCTCTACGCCCGCCTCCCGCGCAGTGGCTGCCAGTGATTTGACAATGCGCTCCAACAACCCGATATCCAGACCCTCCTGCAGCACAAAACCGCAGGTCAGATATTTGGGTACTGCGCCCCTCATTAAAAGATCATTGACCGTCCCGCAGACAGACAAGCGCCCGATATCTCCACCCGGGAATTCAAGGGGTTCTACTACAAAGCTATCCGTCGTAAACGCGATCTTTTCATTTCCGGGCACAACTGCCGCGTCCTCCATGGCATCCAGAACCGGATTTGTAAATGCCTGCGCAAAAATCTCCCGGATCAGATCATTCGTGGCGCGCCCACCACTGCCGTGCGCCATCGTTATTTTCTTTTCCTGACTCATTCTCCACTCTCCTTTAGCGTTCCCTGTGATACATGAGATACTGGTGACAGCTCCCCTCCTCGGACACCATGCAGGCACCCTGCGGATTCATCGGCGTACACACTGACTCAAACAACGGACATTCTCCGGGCAGCACCCGTCCCAGCAGCACACGGTCACAGCAGCATGCCGGATTCTTCTTATGATCCTCCATCAGCTGATCACTTCCCGCGTCAAAGCATGCATACTCAGCCCGCAGCCGCCTTCCGGAGCCCTCGATCACACCGATCCCCCGCCAGAGCGCGTCACAGGGTTCAAAATATTTCTCTACCAGTTCTTTTGCGCGCTGATTTCCCTGTGCGCATACCACCGACGGGTAATAATTTTTCACGCTGGGAACTACTCCACGGTCACGGTACTGTACCACGGCATAAAAGACACCATAAACCGCCAGCAAAAGCTCCTCGGCGCCAAATCCCGCAACGCCGAAAGGTACCCGGTATTTTTCTGCCAAAGGTACAAACAAATCTGCCCCCGTCACAGCCGCCACATGCCCCGGCGCCAAAAATCCATCGATTCCGCTTCCGTGCTCACACAACCAGCTGATCACCGGCGGCATCGTCTTTAACGCCGTCAAAAGCTGTACATTTGACACCTGCTCCGCCACCAGCTGTTCTAACAACATCGCATACACCGGCGCTGTTGTCTCAAAACCTACCGCCGCAAACACAAAACGACTCTGGGGATGCTCTTTTGCCAGACGCACAATATCCGTTGGAGCATAGACCATCTCCACGCTTGCGCCCTCTCCCTTTGCCTCAGCGAGACTTTTCCTTTGCCCCGGCACACGGATCAGATCTCCGAATGTCACGACTGTCGTATCCTTTTCCAGCGAAAGAGCGATCAGGCGGTCAATATAACCGGTCGGTGTCACGCAAACCGGACAGCCCGGTCCGCTGATCAAATGGAGCTTGTCAGACAACAGTCCACTGATCCCATATTTAGAAATAGCAGCGGTATGACTGCCGCATACCTCCATAATGGAAATATCCGGTCCATCATACGCTGCCAGCCATGTTTTAATCTTCGTTATCTGATGATCTGTCATGCCTCTTCTTCTATTTCCTCAAACAGCCTGATCATATCCTGTGCTTCACCCACAGATAGTTTTTGCAGGATACACCCTGCATGCACCAGCACATAGTCACCGACCGAAACCGGCACCAATCCCGCGATTGCGCGCACGCGGTTTCCGCTGAAATCCACCAGTGCATCTTTTTCATATATTTCAATTACTTTTCCGGGTATCGCTACACACATGATCCATACCTACTTCATTTCTATACATTTCTTCGGACAGCTTGCCGCGCAGAGTCCACATCCTACACATTTCTCCGCATCAAGCTCCCACTTCTTTTCCGCACGCACAACAGTAATTGCCTCCTGCGGACATTTCTTTGCGCAAAGTGTACAAAATACACACTGCTCCATATTTGAAACCGGCTTACCTCCCGCGGGTGCTGCTGCTTTTTCCTCCACCGTTTTTTGATAAACAGCCTCTTTTTTCTCTGCTCCCGGTGTCTGGTAACCGGGGTTAATCGTCAGACACTTCTTCGGACACACCTCGGTACAATAACCGCATTGCACACAGTCAAACCGATTGATCGTCCACGTTCCGGTTGCACGGTCAACCGTGATTGCACGGGGCGGACAGTTGCGGCTGCAAAGACCGCACATGATGCACTGATCAATGGCAATCTCCACATGTCCGCGACTTCTCTCAGGATAAACCGCAGGCTTTGCCGGATAAGCTGTTGTCACAGGCTTCGAAAAGAGGTTTTTTAACATCGTCCCTGCAAAGGGCATAAATTTTGGCATTTTCTCTTCCTCCTTTCCTAGCGCTCCGTACAACTGATACAGGGATCAATCGTAAGGATGAGAAGCGGCACATCAGAGAGCTGACAACCCTTCAAGGTCTTTAACAGTGCCGGGATATTTGCAAAGGTAGGTGTGCGGATACGAATCCGCTCCAAAAATTTTGATCCATTACCTTTTGCATAATAAATCGCCTCTCCTCTCGGCTGTTCTACCCGCATGAAATATTCTCCATCGGGATTACCCTTAACAGGCACTGCGATATCCCCCTGCGGGATCTTATCCACTGCCTGTCTGATGAGCTGAATAGACTGATACATCTCGCGGATGCGGACATCACACCGCGCAAAAGAATCACAGTCATCACTCGTGATAATATCAAAATCAAGTTCACCGTATGCGGCATATCCCAGTTTTCTTGTATCTCTGGCAATGCCGCTTGCCCGCATCATCGGACCTGTTGCTCCCAGATCATGAGCCTCCTCCGGGGTGAGAACTCCCACACCCTTCAAACGGGTCAGTACCGTATAATCAGTTAAAAAGATATCTGCGATCTTGTGCAGTTCTGCCTCAAAACCATCAAGCTTTTCGACAAATGCATGCAACATATCAGAAGGCATATCTTTGAGTACGCCGCCCGGCGCATTAACCGAAAAGATCACGCGTCCTCCGGTAGACTCCTCAAACATGTCTAAAATCTGCTCGCGCATCCTCCAACACTGATAAAACAGACTCTCAAATCCAAACGCGTCAGCCAGAAGCCCCAGCCACAGCATATGTGAATGCAAACGACTCATCTCACACCAGATGGTTCGAAGAAAACGGCCTCTTATAGGCACCTCCACATCCATCATATGCTCGATCGTCTCACAATAGGTCATACCGTGCATAAAGCTGCAGATGCCGCAAGTACGCTCCACAACATACTGCATCTCCTTGAAATCTTTCTTTTTTACCAATGATTCCAAACCTCGGTGCACAAAGCCGATGGAAGGAATTGCCTCTACAACCCGCTCATCATCCAGTACGAGATCCAGATGAATCGGCTCCGGTAAAACAGGGTGCTGCGGTCCAAAGGGAACCACACTTTTTTTGCTTGCCATAATCACTTGAACCTCCTACAGTTTTTTCATGGGCGTCGTATCGTTGATCCGGTACAGCTTATCATGATAATCCACGGAAATCATCCGAATCTTCACGCCAAACAGCTCTGCCATCTCATTTTCATAGAGAAATGCCGCCTGATAAATATTTGTAATCGTGGGAACCTCTTCTGCCTCATCAATGACCAGCCGAAGAGTGATCCACTCATAATCTCTTCCGAAGGTGTAACTCAGCTCATAGCCGTTTTCGATGCTCACGGCATGTGCCTGCATGAGACGGTAATTTTCATTTTTGATCTCCATGACCTTCATTAAAAACTCACCGGTTGTAACCGGTATAATCTCACATCCTGTATCTGCCATCCTGCGCCACCTCCCTATTTCTTTTCACTTTTCATTTCCTCGTGCTTTTTCTGGAACAACGCCACTGCCTGTACGATACCATCAATGATAGATTGCGGTCTCGCTGCACAACCCGGAACGTAAATATCAACCGGGATGACGGTGTCAGCACCTCCCCTGATATTATAACACTCCTTAAACACGCCTCCGGTACATGCACATGTTCCCACTGCGCACACAACCTTTGGATTTGGCATCTGGTTGTAAATCTGCTCGACAACCGATGCATTCTGCGAATTGATACCGCCAGTAATAAGCAGGATATCCGCATGCATGGGATTTCCGGTATTTACCACACCAAAGCGCTCTGCATCATAAACAGGTGTCAGACACGCCAGAACTTCTATATCACACCCGTTGCAGCTGCTACCGTCATAATGAAGCAGCCAGGGTGATCTGGATACATTTGCCATTGTTTTCCCTCCTATCGATGCATCAACACTAAAATGGTCAGATTTATGCCGCCTGCCACAAGTGTCACCACCCACGTGCTGACCAGCAGCACTTTCCAGTTCACACGGGCAGACACATTATCAATCAAAATCTCCAGAAAATATGTCAAAAGAACGACAATCAAAGCTGCCACATAACTAATAGGATGACTGTTGATGAAAAACAGCGCCACAACACCCATCAGAAATACCGTCTCATACCACTCCGCAAGATGGATCAGCGCAAGATTGGAGCCTACCATTTCCTGTGTGACACCGCGGACGATCTCCTGATGCGCGTGATGTGCCGTACTTAAATCAAAAGGTGACTTGCGCATTTTGATCGTCAAAATAAAAAGGAAACCGACGAACACACCAGGCAGATAAAGAATCGCGCTCATATTCATGCCGATAATATCTTTCACATAAAAGGTTCCGGTTGCAACATAAAATCCCACAGCTGTCAAAAGTACCATCGGCTCATATGCCATCATCTGCACCAACTCACGCTGACATCCCACAGAAGCATACGGAGAATGGGTAAAGGAAGCCGCCAGCACCAGAAACATTGCACAGGTCGTAAGTGAAAAGAAGCAAAGCAACAGATCCATTCCCGCAAAAAACAGACCTCCCGTAATGACCATGAAAAGCAGATAGGTCATAACCAAAAATGTCTGGGAGCGCTTTACAACCAACGGCTCCTTCTGAAACAGCTTGATCACATCATAAAATGGCTGAAAAACAGAAGGTCCCTTTCTTCCCTGCATACGCGCAGAAAGTTTACGGTCCACTCCATCCAGAAACCCGCCGACCAAAGGCGCACACACCAGATAAAGCAGAACAAAAATAATTTGTTTCAAATCCATTATACCGCACCTCCTATGATCAGGCACATCATGATGATCAGCACACCTGCACTGACAATGATGCAGGGAGTCAAAAGTTTGTTTTCTCCCAGATAATCCACCATATACCAATTCGCGGTATAGAGCTGCTTTTCCTCTCCAAAAGAATCAATAAAATTCTTGTTATCTCCTGCGTTTACTCCATTCATATAAGAGATCACATGCTTTCTCTTATGTCGCTTTGTACCGAAATAACATGCAACCGGAAGTACCACAATCGCAATCAGCAGAATCACCATAACCATGATGTCCGCACTGTCCAGTGTCATCATTGCACTGCCCAGCAGACTTGCCTCAATGGGCAGTACCACATATTTTGACATCGGCACACAGAGCAGGCAGATCACCACCATAATAACCGCGTGAATATACAGGGATGCATACTCATTTTTCTTTGTCACATCCCGAATGGGTGTATCAACACGCGGCGGTCCGATGATCTTTGCCATCCACTTTGTCCAGTAAAACATCGTTGTTGAGCTGCCAAAGGCAATGAAAATAATAAGCAGTGGATTGCTCGCATCCACAAATGCCTTGAACGCTGCCCATTTTGCGATCAGCATGCCAAACGGAGCCAGATACATGCCCGCTATACCGATCAGCATAATAAATGTGAGACGTGGCAGACGATAGATTAACCCCTGCATGTTCTCAATATTCCGGCTGTGCAGGGAATTTTCAACTGCTCCGACATCCTGAAACATCATTGCCTTGCTGACTGCATGGAAAATCAGAAGATAAATTGCCGCCCAGATTGTCTCCGGCATTCCGACACCCGCGCATGCAACGATCAGGCCTAAATTTGAGATCGTCGAATAAGCCAGTACCGCCTTTGCATCTGATTTGGAGATAGCCAGCAGCGATGCCAGAAGAAAGGTCAAACCTCCGATAAAACTGACCATGGTTCCGGTCATCGTTCCTGCAAGCACCGGTGAAAGACGAAACAGCAGATAAACGCCTGCCTTTACCATCGTTGCACTATGTAACAGAGCAGAGGACGGTGTCGGTGCTACCATTGCGCCGAGCAGCCAGCGTGAAAACGGAAGCTGTGCAGATTTTGTCAACGCTGCAAACACAAAACATACAATCGGAATCGTAAGGCCACCCTCAACAATCGTCTGCAGATCCACCACACCGATCTGAAAAGCAGAAACCACGATACCGATCGCCAACATCAATCCTCCGAGTAAATTCATCCACAAAGCACGAAACGAATTTTCGATTGCCTCGTCTGTCTTTGTATAACCGATCAGCAGGAAAGAACAAATACTTGTTATTTCCCAGAAGAAGTCCATCCAGAGCATACTCTTCGAGAGCACAAGCCCGAACATGGCTCCCAGAAATACAAAGATGAGTGAAAAGAAATAATATCTGCGATCGGGGAACTCCGTGTGATAGTGATGATAGCCGTGCATATAGCCGACAGCGTAGATCGTAATCATACCGCCGATAAATGCAACAATAACAATCATCAACAGTGAAAGACGATCTAAAAATATCTGCGGGGTTCCGGAAATCTCCGGTCCGAAATGCTCTACCCAGATGATCAAAAGTGTCTGCACAATCGATAACAGACTAATCAGATATTTTCTGTGCACAAAGCACTGGTAAACGACAAGGAACATCAATCCCACCTCTGCGATCAGGATCACCATGTCGGCCAGCTCACTCTCCACGAGAATGGCTGTTCCCTGTGCGCCATGGGAGATGAAATCCACAAGCAGCCAGACAACCGCCGCCATGATCGCGGCAAGCGATGCATATGCCACGCCGTTACGAATTTTGTTATTCCTTATAAGATACATAAAAACAGCCACCACAAACGGGAAGCAGATAAGGAAAGGGATTAGCTTCATAACTATTGCTCCTTTCGACCATATTTTTGGTCATTGATTTTTTAATTCCGGCACAAAATACCTTTTTATTATAAATCATTTTTTGCCAGATGTTAAGCAAAAAGGAACGATTCATTGCAAAATATCACAACAATCGGTCGATTGCCTGATTCAGCTTTTCGATAGCTTCATTGTCACCGGTCTCTACCGCGTCTACAATGCAGTGCGAGATATGCTGTTTTAAAATCAGTTTTCCGGTATTTCCAATTGCGGCCTTCACTGCCGCCAGCTGGATCAGCACTTCTGTACAATCTCTTCCTTCCTCCACCATATGCTTGACGGACTCCAGATGCCCGATAGCCTTTGCGAGACGGTTGACAATTGCACGCACCTCCTTCGGATCATGGGTATGCCCGTGATCATGACTATGGGTGACCACTGTTCCATCTTCCAGAATATGTGTATGTTCCTCCCTCATTGTTCACACTCCTATATTTCTCCTACCGAAAGCTTGTCCACCGACTGAATAATTCCACGGATCTCCTCCTCATACTCAGGGTGAAGCGACATCAGATGATCGATTTGCGCGCGCTCCTGTTCCACCACGTTCGCATTATACTGAATGCGGGCCCGCAGTTTCTGCCTGCGAACAAGCAGATTGTGTTTCATCTCAGACATCTCGCCCGGATGAATCAGCGCCAGCGGCTGATCCACCCATGCCTTTGCGTCATAAAGCCGATACTCCTTCAGTAATCTGATCAGCTTTTGGTTGTAATAATCCAGATCATCGTTCGTACGCATATAGCGTTCTTTCCTTCGCACTTCCTCCAGATACTGCTCCCACTGATACTCCAGTTCTCTGGCGTTTCTCACATGGTATTTCTCGCATGCGTAATCCACAGCGTTAGTGATATTCACATATTTGATCTTTGTCTTATTCAGAAGCGAAATCGCCCGATTCGCATTTGACTCTGCCCGCGCGATACCCGATACAGCGTTCTGATAGCGCACAAAGATAAAAAATCCACCACCTGCAGCCAGCGTTGCCAGCACAATCCACCCCCAAGTAATATCAACTGAGAAGCCGGCCTGCAAAACAACCAACAAAATCAAACACAAAAAAAACGCCGAAAATACAATGTATGAAGCAATGCGCAACACATATTTTTCATGTAGCAGCTCACTGCGCAAAAGTGTCCATTGCATCTTTTCCCCTTCCAGATACGCCATATCATGCTTGATCGTCGTCTGATATGCCTCATTTTCGCGCATCCTGCGCACCGTATCCTGTATATCCGGCTCCATCTGCTCCAGCATGACATACTGCGCATCTGATATTTTCTTAGACATATTCAGGTACTGATCCCGCTCCTGATGCAGCTTTGAAATATTTTCCGCTACATCCCGGATCGGAGCCTTCTGCTCTTCAGGAAGATCTGTCAAAAACTCGATATCCTTCAGATAGCTTGTGACAATATCATACTCTTTTTTTTCCTCACCGAGTTCTCTCGCGGACTCAATAATCTGCTCACAGTGATCCAGCACATAATGTCCAACCTTGCGATGATCCAGATCATTCTCCTCCGGAAACAAATCATCGGTCATATCCTGTACATCGTTCTCATGATCCGCATTATTCTTACGTGAAAAAAAACGTTTCAAAAATCCCATCATTTTCAATCCTCGCACTGATCCGTGTACGACTCCAACCACCGAGCAAGCTGCTGTCCCTCAAAATGAGTTGCATCTGCACCGCTCAATGTCTGTTGCAGCAGTTGTTCCATGTGAGTACGCTCCGCTGCGATCTGTGAGGCATTTGCCGTAAAACGCATTGCCAGACCGTCCAGCAGTCTTTGTTCCCCGGACAGACATGCCGCATCCACGGCTTCTTGCAATGTTTCTATCCGGTGATTGAGCACATATCCTCTGGCAAAGCAATCCACAGCTTCCGCAAAATCCTGCAGTTTCGCATACGCACACCCAAGATTACTCCAGATGTCACCTGCCACATGTCCCTGTTCTGAGATCACTGCCTCATCGTTCAAAAGACGCCGGTATGTAGAGATTGCCTGCACATATTTTTCTTGATACATAAACTGATCTGCATAAAATTTTTTAGCCTCAAGACCACTCATATGATCATACTTTTGCAGCTGCACATTCAAAATCTGCAGTTCACTCGTTGTGAGATAACCATTTGCTGCCTCAATCGGCAAAAAGAAATCCTTTAACCCGACCTGCGCCTCAAGCTTCTGTCTCAACATGACCGCAAGTTCTTTCATTCCAATCTCCCGATCAACCCAGTCAACAAACTCTGCTTTCATAAAGTCATCCCGAGCCACAAAACGTGCTGACTGCACAAAATACATCAGCTCCTCCAGCGAATAAATATTTACTTTTCCGCTTTCGATATAAAAGGGGGTCTTTGCCCTCGGACTTTTACATAAAATTAACTGTCCCATCGTCCGCCTCTGTCACTGTTTTCTACTTCATCCATTATAATTATAATTGCAGTTCATATTCCCATTTTTTTCCTGTTCCCGGCACCAGTTCGCCAAGGCCAACATCCGTCAATGTCACCAGTACGTCGTGATCGGAGCGCGGAACAGCGTCTATGATCATGCGCGTTGTACGGTTTTCTCGCTCCGGAAGCGCACTTAACGTCACGGTCTCGATTCGTGCCTCCCGGCTGTTTGGCTGCTGAATCCAGAAATCAATCGACGGGGTTCCATCAATCACTACCTCACAGTTCCCCTTTGCCTCATACCAAGGTACGCCTGCAGTAACCAGAGTAAAAAATGAAAGATTGCCCCGCTCATATACCTTTAGACTCACGTTGCACTTCATCTCGTGCTCGCCGATGTACACAAACTGCTGCGGTTTTGTATCATCCATACGCATTGCTGCAAAGCACGCGCCCTTGGAGAAGAGATTTTTTCCTAAAAACACGCGACGTCCCTGACAGAGCAGCTGGAGCGACTGCTTCATCCATCCGGTTTCAAATCCTTCTCCCACCAGATAAACAGTCGTGATAATCTGTTTGCCGAACGCCTGCGGAATGATCCGCGAAAATACCTCGTCCTCTGATCCAGCCTCAAATCCATAGCACTCCTCCCGCACAGACAGCAGTTGCGGCCTGGAAGCTTTTTCCCTCTCCAGACACCAGAACTGCATCTTTCCGCTCCTATATTCAAACAGGCCCATATCATGCGAAGAAAACTCCGGTGGCTGATTGCTCCCATAGTAGAAAAAACTTTCCTTATGATCCATAAAATGCACGGTATGCTCCGGAAGCTGCATAGTTTTCACGCACTCCTGCAGCAGCCGGATCATTGGCACATCCAACGTGCGCGTCGTAATAACCAGGCACGCCAGCGTGACCATCGGTCCGAGTCTGCCAGCCATTGTCACCATTTTCTTTAAAAACATTGCCAGAAGGTCAGAGAGCGCAAACAGCTTTTCTCCCAGCTGTACCTGCTCTGTGCGCAGTGCCCGTTCCAGCAAATGATCCTCACATTGCCCCAGACCTGCTTTTGCAACACGGCGAGCCTCCTCTCCATACGCCCATCCGCCGTCCTTCTTCAGACAGATCGCAATCGGAATCGAAAAGATTTCGCTGCCCGCCATAGGACTTACTGTCTCCGGTTCGCTGCCCGCATAGGAAAAGCTCACCATCGCCACATCACCGTCCAGATCAATTCCTATATATATTTTTTTCCCGGTATCCTCTGCCATAACCTACCCTCATATATCCGCATCTATTCTGAAAAAACATGTATCTTCAAATATCAGATCACCCGGAACAGGCGCGCTGCAAGACTGTCGTACGCCTGATACTGCTTCATCTGTTCCTGCAGCCGCGCCACATCGCCATCCTGCACTGCTTCAACCATCTGTGTCAATCTCTCATATCGGTTTAGGGGTATATCCTGATATACCGGAAGCTCCACGAGATGACTCTCCGTTATGTTCTCCATGCGCTCACTTTTCTCAGAAATGTAATATTCCATCTGCTGTCCGCCTGCAAGGCGGATGTGCCACAAATAAATTCCCGCAATTACCGGTTCCAGCTCCACCTTCTCAAAGTTACGTTTTCCCCCGCTGATACGATAGTTCAGCCATACCTGAGAATCCGGAACAGCCGACCGATATTCCACCACGCACACATCATAGAGATGATGACGGATCAACTGCTTCGCCGGAAGCTGTAAAAAGCAGGAAAAATATTGCTTTTTCTCTATGAACTCATCCAGAAGCTCATCCACAAACTGCTCCTGCTCGGCAGTCAGCACCTCATAGGACGTGTAATGTTTAAACAGAGCAAGCCGCAGATACTTGTTTGCCTTGTGTTTTCCCAAGGTCATCTGCTCCAGATACAGATACAGTTCCGGTTCGACTGCCATCTGATTCACAAATACCTCATACGAAAAATATGTCAGATATGCCAGACGCACCTGTTCTCTACCCTGTCTTGAACAATAATCGGCAAACACCTTCTGCACATCCGGTGTAAATGCAGTCGAGAACACCATCTGGATGAGCAGACGCTCCTCCAGTTCTGATACATCCAGCTGTTGTTTCACAGCCTCCCGCCAGATCTCCACCATACGGCTTGTGGGTCCCTGATAATAGCTGCACAGATATTCCAGAATCGGTCGTTCCTTACTTCCCCGCAAAAAGCACTGAATTGCAAAAAAGATCAGATGCTCATCCTCCTGCATTTCCTGCTCTTTCAACTGTGCCAGCACAATCTGCGACAGCGACTCCGATGACAGCCTGCCAAGCCCGTATTGCTCGAGAAACACCCATGCTTCCCTGTACATGTGAAGTTGAATCATTGACTCCAGATAGCGATCCCGGGCACTGCGTTCCAGCCTGCCAAAATCAATCTTTAACACATAATCCCTGATATCATCCGCATGCCCTTCACCCCTGCAATATTCCAGAAATCCAGGGCTGATCCGGCTCTTGAATTCATCTGATACTGCATCGGAGCGAACGAGCATCCGCGCAAAGCCTGCCATACGCGCATCCATATGTAACAACTTTGTCTTTCCGTTCATATGGTGCAGCACATATGGAAGTTCCTCCGGAGCCAGTTCCAGACATTTCCGGATATAACGCCCGGGATTCATCAGTCGTTCCATCTGTGCATCGGAGGACAATGCATAGCGCCTGCCATGAATATCCTGAAGCAAAATGACATAATTGCCCGGATACACTGGAAAATATGCCTGATGCCCCACAACCGGATACACCTGCGGCAGCTTCAAATTCTCCTGCTGGACGATCACATGCGTGACGGGCTCCTCCAGACAGGTAAATTTATTCGTATATAAAATCCGCGCCAGCGCGCGTGCAAGCTCCTCTGTCAATGGCATTTGCTCCAGTACATGCGCGTAGACAACAGCCAGATTATCATCCATGTGTCCTGCCAGTATCTCACTCTCCGCAAAATCCTGCATGATCTGACGGTATCGCTCATAGACCTCTGGCTGATTTTCACGATTTGCAATAATATTGACATAAAGTACTGCCTTCTGGCGATAGGTCAGATGATTATTGTACTGAAAATAAAGCTGTACGGACTTGGGAAGCTGTCGAATCTCTCTCGGATCCAGGGATGCCATAAATGCTTCATAAAGTCCTGTAATCTGCAGGTCATGCTCGATTGCCAGTTCATACCACGGATGCATCGCCGGACCAAACTGCTGACCCTTGATCCGATATGCACAAAGCCCCGCCAGCATTTCCTCCTGCGGATATGCCTCGTAACAGGCCTCCAGAATCTCATCCAGCATTCGCGTATAGCTGCGGACACCAATCGCGCGGCGAACAATCTGCTCTGTCAGGTCTCTGGTAAGCCTTCTGTTTTTGCATACCCATTTCAACACATGTAATTCAAACCGCCCCAGTGACAACAGGAGATATGGCTCCCTCTCATAGATATCAGCAGCTCTTGCATAGAGAAAAGGGCTTGCCATTCCCTGCAAAAACCACTGTTCCATAAGACGAAGCTGCTTGCCGGACATCTCCGGCGAGTGATCCGCAATCTGCATAATGATAAATCTCATCCACACATCATCATGATTTACACGGTAAATTTCACGGATCTGACCGTAAAGCTTATCTAAAACTGTCTGTTCTTTCTCTGTGATTGTACACAGATACAGAAAAAATGCCCACTCATGATCCGTACCCGCACTGCGGCTGTGGCGATACTCATCCAGAATCCATGATGCCTCCTGGTTTTGTCGGTTGAGCAGGTATGTATACGCACACCAGAGCGCATCCATATCCGAGTTTTCTCCCCGATCACGTCGGTTGCGCAAAAGCCTGGTTGTCCGTTTTGCCCACTCACCCAGAACCATACCTCCCGCAAGAAACTGCTCATAGTCGCGTAGCATGCTCAGATTCTCCATTGCCAGATTCCTGCGGTCTTCGCGCTCCATATCCCAGACGACCCGTTTGGTCGCCGTAATATCAAATGTCTCCTGTTGCGCAAAATTGCTAAAGGTCAGCCGCGCAAAATTTCTGCCGGCATGCATCCGGTCCGGATAGATCTGATAGCGAAACTGCAGATGATCCCCATTAAAATCATCGCTTGTCAGCGTATCTTTTTCCAGCGAAATGAAATCTGCGTCACAGGAAACTGACAGCTGCGTATAGCCCCAGTCGCTCAAACGAATCATCAAGATTTCTTCTACCGGCTCAGACAGCTGCAGATGCTCTGCGGAACTCTCTGACAACGAAAAAGAAACCCGTTTTTTTCTGCCGCAGGCAATTAGAAATTCCTCCATATTCGCCCGCGACACAGGCTTTGATGACAGCAATTTATAATACAGTCCCTCGCTCGGACTTCGTAGCAGCTTTTTAAATCCGGGAGCGGAAAACACGTGCACACTCTCCCGCCAGTTCACCCGGTACAGCCGGATAAAATCATCCATATTCCTGATCCGTCCGATGGAAGTTTCTGCATAGAGACGTTTGACCGCCACGGACCAAGACAGATTATACTCTCCACCGTTGCTGATGATAAAAAACTCTCCGGTGGCCACTTCTCCCTCCTGCATGTAATTTCCGTGAAATTCATAGCGAATCTGAACATTCTCACCCTGAAACTGCGGATTTTTTATTTCCATGCGAAGATCCGTAGAATAGACCACGCCCCTCATCGGAATCTTATTGATACTCGAGATCGTAAAGCTTCCTGAAGCCATGCTTCCTTCCACCGGTTCTAATCTTACCGTCTCCGGAGAGAAAGAGAGCACCGGCAAAACGGTATGTACTTTTCCCTCTGCCAGTTCTTCAATTCTTTTGTACATATTCCTACCTGTCAGTCACTTGAATTTATACACAATTATGGTATACTATCGAGTAATATTATACTATATTTAGTAGCTGATAGCAATTGTTTTCGATTCAGGAGGTAAGTAATTCATGATTGAACAAAAAGAACACTTCCACGGAAGTGATTTAGAAAAAATTGAAAAAATATATGGTATTCACAAAGAAGACATCACCAGTTTTTCAGCAAATGTCAATCCCCTTGGCATCTCTCCGAAACTGCGTGAAACGCTGGCAGCACACGTGGATGCCATTACAACCTATCCGGACAGGGAATATTCTTCTCTGCGCAGCTGCATTGCCGAATACGTAGGTGCAGACATGAAAAATATCC
The DNA here is from genome assembly GCA_022771765.1 of Lachnospiraceae bacterium. Taxonomy (GTDB): domain Bacteria; phylum Bacillota; class Clostridia; order Lachnospirales; family Lachnospiraceae; genus W0P33-017. The sequence goes on from JALELN010000043.1 coordinate 29,273, forward strand.
TCGTGGGCAACGGCTCCACTGAGCTGATCTCTCTCATTATCCGGATCGAGCGCCCGAAAAAAGCAATGATAATCGGTCCCACCTACTCCGAATACGAACGCGAGGTCAAGCTGGGCGGCGGCACGACGATTTATTACCCTTTGCGCGAAGCAGACGGCTTCCGGATCCAGCCGGACGATTTCATCTCCAAGCTGAATGAATCCATTGATCTGCTCATCATCTGCAACCCGAACAATCCCACAAGTACATGCATTACCAGCCGACAGATGCGGCGTATTCTCGATGCCTGCAAAGAGCATGGAATTTTTGTCATGATCGACGAAACCTATGTAGAATTTGCAGCGGAGGTAGACAAAGTAACTGCTATTCCTCTGACAAAATATTACGACAATCTGATCATCCTTCGCGGTACGAGCAAATTTTTTGCAGCTCCGGGACTGCGCCTCGGCTACGCCGTGACCGGTAACCGCGACTTATTAAAAAATTTAAGCACACGCCAGAATCCCTGGAGCATCAGTTCCCTGGCCGCAATTGCCGGAGAAATCATGTTTACTGATCAGGAATATATTGAAAAGACGCGCGCACTCATCTCCTCCGAGCGAACACGCATGTATCACATGCTGTCCGCGCATCCCGACTACAAGGTGTATGAGCCGTCTGCAAACTTTCTGTTGGTCAAGCTCCTTCGCGAGGATCAGACAAGTGAAACGCTCTTTGACAAGGCAATCAGACGCTGCATGATGATCCGTGACTGTTCCACCTTCCCGTTCCTCGACGACCGCTACATCCGTTTCTGCATTATGAGTCCTTCGATGAACGACAAACTGATGGAATGTATTTTAGAGTAATAAAGGAAAAAAGAGATGTGTTCTCTGCGATTTTGCCCGTCCGAGCTTGACGATGGGGGAACGAGGTCTGGGATGACCTCGGATTTGACCCGACCGAAGCAGAGCGTAGAAAAGGGCAATCGAGCAGAAACACATCTCTTTTTATTTATTAGAATTTAATCTCTTTCCCGTTCAGTCTCCACTGGCGCATCTCAGCCGCCGCGGAAAGCAACAGATCAGAGGAGGAATTCAGTGCTGTCTCGACAGAATCCTGTACAACACCAATGATAAATCCGACTGCAACCACCTGATATGCAACCGTATCGGGAATACCGAACAGTGAGCACGCAAGCGGAATTAAAAGCAGTGAACCACCGGCAACACCGGAAGCGCCACATGCGGATAATGCAGCCAGAATACTGAGGATGATTGCAGAAGGGATATCCACACCGATTCCCAGAGTCGCCGCAGTAGCCATTGTCATGACTGTAATGGTGATGGCTGCTCCGTCCATGTTGATCGTCGCGCCCAGCGGAATCGTCACGGAATAGGTATCTTTATCCAGTCCGAACTCCTCACACGCCTTCATATTGACAGGAATGTTTGCAGCAGAGCTGCGCGTAAAGAATGCGGTAATCGCGCTCTTTTTTAAGCACTTGAGAATCAATGGATACGGATTCTTTCGAATACACCAGTATACGAGGATCGGGTTGGTAACAAAATAGATGAACAGCATACATCCCACCAGCAACAATAGCAGTTTTCCGTAGGATGTAAAGATATCCATACCATTTTCAGAAACAGTCGTAAATACCAGACCGAGAATTCCAAAGGGTGCCAGATTGATAATCCATGTAACAACCTGTGACAGTGCGGCAGAAATATCGCTCAGCACCTTCTTTGTTCCGTCACCCGCCGCTTTAAACGCCATTCCGATCAATACTGCCCATGCGAGAATTCCCACATAGTTGGCATTTGAAATAGATGCTACAGGGTTAGAAACAACATTCATCAACAGATTTTTTAATACATCCACAACCCCCTGCGGCGCAGCGGTATCAGTCACCGCATCCACCAGCACCATCTGAATCGGAAACAGCCTGCTGGCAATGACGGCGATAAACGCCGCCAGAAATGTGCTGAACATATACAGAATAATCACTGTACGGATCACACCGCCATGACTGCCTGTCGCATTACTAAGCGAACTGATAACCAGAAAGAATACCAGAAGTGGTGCAATTGCCTTTAATGCACCAACAAAAATATCACCCAGAATACCGATCGCTGTGGCCTGCGGCACAACCAGTCCCAAAACTGCGCCAATAATCAGACCGATCAGAATACGGATCACAAGACTGATATTCGTCCATGATTCCCATACTTTCTTCATTTCTCATTTCCCCTTTATTTTGCAGATAAATACTCATCAATTCCCTTTGCAGCAGCCTTTCCCGCACCCATTGCAAGAATAACGGTTGCTGCTCCGGTCACTGCATCACCACCGGCATACACGCCCGCTTTTGAGGTAGCCCCGGTGTCCTCAGCAGCCACAATACATTTTCTCCGGTTAATCTCCAGACCCTTTGTCGTAGAAGAGATCAACGGGTTCGGCGAAGTACCGAGAGACATGATCACCGTGTCTGCCTCAATCTCATACTCTGATCCCGGAATTTCAACCGGACTTCTTCTTCCGGACTCATCCGGCTCACCAAGCTCCATCTTGATAATCTTAATACCCTTGACCCAGCCGTTCTCATCCACAAGAATCTCAGTCGGATTCTGGAGCAGATCAAAAATAATGCCCTCCTCCTTTGCGTGATGAACTTCCTCCACACGGGCGGGAAGCTCTGCCTCACCACGACGGTAAACAACATGTACTTCCGCCCCGAGACGAAGCGCGGTTCTTGCCGCATCCATAGCAACATTACCGCCACCGACAACAACGACCTTCTTGCCGCGGCTGATCGGCGTATCATAATCATCCTTAAACGCCTTCATCAGATTATTTCTGGTTAAAAACTCATTGGCAGAGAACACGCCATTTGCCTGCTCGCCGGGAATGCCCATAAATCTGGGAAGTCCTGCACCGGATCCGATAAAGACAGCCTCAAAACCTTCCTTCTCGATCAACTCATCAATCGTTGTGGACTTTCCGATGACAACATTTGTCTCGATCTTAACACCCAATGATTTTACGTTTTCCACCTCTGCAGCTACGACCTTTGTCTTCGGTAAACGGAATTCCGGAATACCATAGCTGAGCACACCGCCGGCCTCATGCAGTGCCTCAAAGATGGTCACTTCATAACCGAGCTTTGCCAAATCTCCGGCGCAGGTCAGTCCTGCCGGGCCGGAACCGATGACAGCAACCTTATGTCCATTCATCTTTTCGGCCTTTTTCGGTTTAATTCCGTTCTCCCTTGCCCAGTCAGCCACAAAACGCTCCAGCTTTCCGATGGATACCGGATCACCCTTAATACCACGGACACACCTGCCCTCACACTGACTCTCCTGCGGACATACACGACCACAGACTGCCGGAAGTGCCGAGGACTCGCTGATAATCTGATATGCCTCCTCAAACTGACGCTCTTTCACTTTCTGAATAAATGCGGGAATATTGATTGAAACCGGACATCCCTGCACACATAAAGGATTCTTACAGTTCAGGCAGCGCTTTGCCTCCTCAACTGCTTCCTCCTCATTATATCCTAAACATACTTCCTCAAAATTCGTAGCACGTACCTTCGGGTCCTGCTCACGAACGGGTACTCTTGTCATTCCTTCCATTACTTGTCACCTCCACAATGTCCGCAACCGCCGTGATGGGTATCGCCCTCCTCTAAAGCAAGCTTTGCTCTGCCCTCTTCGGTCTTGTACTGCTGCATTCTCTTCATTGCCTGATCAAAATCAACCAGATGTCCGTCAAATTCCGGTCCGTCCACACATGCAAACTTCACCTGATCTCCCACAACCAGACGACAGGCACCGCACATACCGGTTCCGTCTACCATGATCGGGTTCATGGAAACAATCGTCGGAAGATTCAGCTTCTTTGTCAGGATGCAAACGAATTTCATCATGATCATCGGTCCGATTGCCACGCAGTGATCATAAGTTACACCCTCATCATACAGTGCCTGAAGCTGTGCCGTTCCGACACCGTGGAAACCAAAGCTTCCATCATCGGTACACACATAGCAGTTCTTTGATACTGCCTTCATCTCATCCATGTAGAACAACAGATCTTTCGTACGGGAGCCCATGATCACATCTGCTTCCACACCATGCTCATGCAGCCATTTTACCTGCGGATATACAGGGGCGGTTCCGAGACCACCGGCAATAAATACAATTTTTTTCTTTCTGGTCTCCTCCAGATTTTCCTCCAGACAAAGCTCGGAGGGGCAGCCCAAAGGACCTACGAAATCCTGAAATGCTTCCATTGTGTCGATGTCTCTGAGCATGCGCTCTGTAGACGCACCAACAGCCTGAACAACAATTGTCACTGTTCCGGCTTCTCTGTCATAGTCGCAGATCGTCAGAGGGATACGCTCTCCCTTTTCATCTGTCTTTACAATTACAAACTGACCCGGCAGGCAGGACTTCGCACAGCGCTCTGCCTTCACTTCCATCAGGAAGATCTTTTCAGCCAAAATCTCTTTCTTCACGATCGGGTACATACTTTTTCCTCCATTCATCTAATCCACTTATCGCGAGATCGGTTTCTATTTATGCCGCGCGACGGCATATTACTACTATAATAAAATAATGTGACATTTTTTTCAATCCAAATTGTAAGATTCATCGAAAAAAATGCCACATATTTAAAAAATTTAAAATTCAAACTCATATTTTTCATACGCATTGATAATCGTTGTCGAACCATAGGAATTAATCCTCTCATGGTTGACTCCATAATTCATATGCACATGACCGTGAACCATATATTTCGGCTGATAATCATCCAGCAGCTTTTTCAGGCATTCAAATCCCACATGTGTAGGATCCTCCGCGTCTCCCAGACCTCTGGCCGGTGAATGTGTCAGAAGAATGTCAAAGCCACCATTCTTTTTCAACTGTCTCCGCAGTTTTTTGATGCGCCGCTCCATCTCCTGTTCCGTGTACTGATCCGGCCCCGGCTTGTATCGAATACTTCCGCCCAGGCCGAGTACGCGTATGCCCTTATAGTTGTAGATCATATCCTCCACACATACACATCCACCGGGACTGCGCTTCCCGTGTGTGCGGTCGTGATTACCGTATACGTGCAGAATCTCTGCCGGCGAATACATGCTTAAAAACTCCAGATAGTCCGGCTTTAGATCACCTGCCGCCAGTATCAGATCGATACTGCACAGATAATCCCTATCCAGATACTCCCATAGAGCTTTGGATTCCACATCCGCCAATGTCAATATTTTCATAACAGTCCTCTCCCCATGAAACGGTTACGATTCTTCATTCTGGGCAACATCCCCTTGCAGCAGTACAAGCGGTAATGCCTCATCCTTAAGTTCGCTGAAAGAAGGAACCTTTCCCTCCACGTTATCAAGCAGCCAGTCCATCTTCACGATCTCCTTGTGACTCATGTGCGCACCGTTCTCCTGCCGAAGCGTTCCTTCATTGTCAATCAATTCTGTATCAAATGGTTTAAACTGTCCCTTTTTGATCAATTCCGTCATCAGTGATACAAGACGTCTTGTCTCTGCCGGAAGTTTTCCGGAGCAGATCAACTCAGTCACTCCCGCCGACATTCCCCACCAATAATTGATGGCTCGGTTTTTGTTTGCATTCGTATCTGTCTTCCATGTATCATTTCTGATACCCTGTATAATCTGTTCATAAAATTTGCCCCAGTGGCAGACAGTCGTCGCGATACTTGTCAGCTTTTCTCCGTCACGCTCATACAGACCAAAGCGCCGGCTCGGATGCTCCGGAACGATAAAATCCTTATCTGAAATGTAACGGATACCTGCATCCAGACGCTCCACCGGTTGCACATCACCTTTGAGCGATGACCAGGTCAGCTGAATTTTCGCTCTTGTATTTACCATTTTTGCTCCCAGCGCAAAGGCGTTGATATTGGAGATTGTACTGAATATGGGATAATCCGCAATGTAGCCGATTCGCTCCTCCCCTGCCAGTGACCCCGCAATCAGACCAAGCAAAAACTTAGTCTCATACATCCGACAGTAGTATGTGCGGATACTGTTGTAGGTTGAGTTCGTGGAGCAGTTTAATATCTTGACCTCAGGATGTGCCACAGCGGCCTTCAGGCTGGCGGCGCTTAAATAAGGGATCGTTGTAAAAATAATCTGGTTACCGTCACTGATGGCCTGCTCCAGTACGTCCATCGGCGAAAACTGATACTCTGCATGATAGTATGACTTCGTCTGAATCTGGTCACCAAATACTTCTTCCAGATACAATCTGCCCAGCTCGTGGGCATAAGTCCATGCCGATGTTTTCGGAGTCTTTCCGTAGATAAATCCCACCTTCAATGTACGGTTTGATGTCCCGTTCAAAAATGAAATACGCTTAATCAACGGAACGCTCGGCTGCTCTGTCGGCTCCAGCAAAAGCTTCACGGATTGATCCTGGACCTGTGTCATAAACTCACGCCAGATACGATCAATCTCATTTTTCAGATCATCATTTGAGCGGAATGGAAGTTCCTTGCGCCCATAAACACGCAAATAAACGAGAAAGGCATCCCCGGCAGTCACCTTCAGATGCTCTCCTCCCTTCTCTGAAAACAGCTGTTCAAAACGCGAAAAATCACTGCGCAGCTGTTGCCTTTCATCCTCCTCCCACGGCTGTTTCCACGCTTTTCCGTAAAAGCTGCAAAGCTCCTCGTACGCTCCCTCTGTAGAGAAATCGATCATACAGATCTTGGATGCCTCATAGAAATCCATATACTCGTAATAGATACGATTCTCAAGATCATCTGTTTTTTTAGGGAGAAGACGGATCACGTTCGCCGTAATGCTGGCAGCCTTCACATATTTCAGGACGCTGACACGCTTGTTGCCTTCCTGAACATAATAGCGTGTCATATATTCATACGCCAAAATCGGGTCACGAATACCCTCATTCATCTGTGCCTCATAGAGATTACTCCACTTGACCGCAAACTCAGTATCCTCATCCAAAAGCGGCATAAAATTATTTGCAAAAGAATTCTTTCTTGCCGAAGTCTTTGTACCTGCAACCATATCCAACGGAATATCCACGATACCCAGCGGCTGCTCACCGCAGATTTCATCTCTTGGAACGAACTCATCAAGTGCCGGCAGATACGGGTACGAACCGTTCGATACTGCCGACCGTGCTGCTTTCTGCGCCATTCTTTTTGCAATACTATAATCTTCTATCGCCATATGCTCTCCTTCTGTTACATAACCATGCATTTGTGAGCTTTTGAATCTTACAACTATGAGAAATAGACCAGCTCATCCTCAGGTTTCTCGGCCGGCTTTACCTCAATCGCGTGCAACACCGGCCCCTTTCCCTTATACTCCATTGCAAATTCATAAGCAATCTCCGCGGTCACCCACACCCATGAACGGTGTGCAATGCGATCTGCTTCCTCATACTTGCATTTGATACCTATAAACTGAATATCTTCCACACAGCAGGTCATCGCAAAACGACCTGCCACAAATACATCACTTTTCAGTTTGCCCTTTGGATTATAGACAAGCGCAAGATATTTCACCTTCTTGCCAGCATATTTTTTCGGATTGTCCATGATATCCATGTAAAAGATTCCGTAATCGGCATCTGAGATATCCAGAAAATCCGCATTAATATCATATGGCAGTTCCTCGTCATAATTCTCATCAATGGATCCGTCCGCCCGCTCATAGACAATCTGTGCCTTACGATTCTTCGCCTTGACACTACGACGGAATTTTGCTTTCGGTGTATCATCATCACAGCGATTGAAAATCACCACATCCGAAATAAAAAACTGCTCCAGCATCATCATCCGCATATTATTCAGATACATCTCATAGGTCGTCGCATCCACAGTCGTGAGTGTCTGCACGATCGTCCATCCATCCGGTGCGTCCAGATCCAAAAGCGGAGCCAGTTCCCATGTTCCGTTATACTCGATAAACACCTGATCCGGATGATACTGCTTATGAAGCTCATGAAATTTTTCTCTTGTGATCTGGCTCACATCATCGATCATAACCAGACTCGCACCAATCGTTGCCAGTCTGGCTTCGTCCAGTTCCACATCACCGTCCTCGCAAAGAATAATCAAAGTCTTTGCATCCTTGCCGAACTCATTTTCAAACAGTGTCTCGGAAATGAGCGAGGTCTTTCCGCTGTCCATAAAGCCGGTAAATAAATATACAGGTATCTCTTCCATGTCTTTCACATCTCCTCACGCCATTGCTACGAAAGTAAAAACAGACGCTCTAACTCATCCTCTTTTAAATCACAGCCAATCACACACAATCTGCCGGTATAGTCCGGCTCACCCTCGCGTAGTTCATATTCACCGGGAACCATATCAAAATAAATCCATCCGCTATCCACGTTCTCGACCATACCTTTTGCACGCAGAATTGTTCCGTAAAACTCATCGTCGCTCAGCGTTTTTAAGATGCTTTCAATCTCTGTCTTTGTATACTTACGCGGAGTCTCACGGCCCCAGCTTGTAAACACATCATCCGCATGATGGTGATGTCCATCGTGATCGTGATGATGTCCGCAGGAGCACACACCATTTTCATCATAGTGATGTTCGTGATGCTCATGGTCGTGGTCATGGTGATCATGTTTCTCGTGATCATCCTCGTGATGGTCATGATGCTCATGGCCGTGGTCATGGTGATCATGCTCCTCGTGATCATGATGATGGTGATGCTCATGCTTTGCATGTTCCTCTGCCATCAGCTTCATTTCCAGCGAATCCTGTCCCTCAATCACCTTTAACATTGCCTCACCGGAGATCTGATTCCAGGGAGTCGTGATAATGGCTGCCTTGCTGTTTAATGCCTGCATCTGTTTCACGCAAAGCTCCAGCTGCTGAGGTGTCGCATTCTGGCTGCGGCTTAAGATGATGGTCGTCGCATACTCAATCTGATTGTTGAAAAACTCACCGAACGCCTTCATCTGCTTGCTCGCCTTCGTCGCATTGACCACCGTAATCAATCCGTTTAACGCTACATCCTGTGTCTTTTCCACATCAATGACAGACTTCATGACATCGGACAATTTACCTACTCCTGAAGGCTCGATTAAAATGCGGTCGGGATGAAATTTTTCGATGACTTCATTCAGGTTTTTACCAAAATCTCCCACAAGCGAACAGCAGATACAGCCGGAATTCATCTCCGTAATTTCAATACCGGAATCCTTTAAAAATCCTCCGTCGATGCCAACCTCCCCAAACTCATTCTCGATCAATACCACCTTCTGTCCCTTAAATACTTCTTCGAGCATTTTTTTTATAAAGGTTGTCTTTCCGGCTCCTAAAAAGCCTGATACAATGTCAATTTTTGTCATTTTTATTCCTTCTTTCTAAAATTATTACCTCATATCATTACATGCGATCCGGTGCAGAGAATCCCAGAATATCAATGCACACCTCCAGCACCCCACGTGTCAGATTCAAAAGCGCAATATACGATTTCTGTAAAGACTCATCTGTCTCTGCAAGAATCTTTGTCTCATGGTAAAAATGGTTTAGCGCATTTGCCAGATCATAAATATATGCACAGATCCTATGCGGTGCCAGCTCTGCAAACGCTGACTCAACCACACCGTTAAACTTGGCAACCTCCAGTTGCAGAGCCTTCTCACTCTCAGAGTGTGCCTCCCCCACATAAGTTCCATTCAAATCATTTCCTGCCTGAACATACTTATTCAGAATCGACTTGATACGGACGATCGTATACAGAATATATGGTCCAGTATTTCCCTCAAATGAAGTAAAACGATCCACATCAAAAATGTAATCTTTCGATGCCTGATTGGACAAATCTCCGTATTTTACCGCAGACAATGCGATCTGCGCCGCAATCGTATGTGCTTCCTCATCGTCCATCTTCTTATCCTCATCCTGATTAGAGATGATCTTTTCATACATTTTATCTTCAATATCCGTAAGCAGTGTCTCCAGACGCATCACACCGCCTTCACGTGTTTTAAAGGGTTTTCCGTCCTTGCCGTTCATCGTACCAAAGCCGAGAAAACACAGCTTTGTGTCTTCTCCGACAATGCCGGTTTTTTTCGCACAGCGGAACACCTGCGTAAAATACAACTCCTGACGCTTGTCCACCACGTAAATGATCTCTTTCGGATTATAGGACTCCATGCGCTGTACAATGGTGGCGAGATCCGTTGTATTATAAAGAGAAGCGCCGTCTGATTTGAGAATCATGCAGGGAGGAATCTCTTTGGTATCGGTTTCCTCCTTGACATCCACCACCAGCGCACCCTCGCTGATATATGCGTAACCGCCATCCTTCATGCGACGTACCATCTCAGGAATATAGGGCTGCGCGTCACTCTCTCCCTTCCAGAGCTCGAAAGAAACATTTAACCGCTTGTAATTCTTTTTCAGATCGTCTACAGAAACCTTGATAATGTGCTGCCACAGAGCCTGATACCCCCGGTTTCCATGCTGAAGATCATAGGTTGCCTGCATTGCTTTTTCTTTATAGTGCTCGTCCGTCTTGGACTTATTGCTGGCTGTCGGGTATATTTCCTCCAACTCTGAAATCGTAAAGGGCGGCTCCTTCGGATACGCTCCACCATAGGCGTTGTCAAAATAAGGCAAATCGGGCTTGCGCTGCTTTAACTCTGTAATAATCAGCCCCATCTGAAGACCCCAGTCACCCATATGCACATCACCAATCATTGTATTTCCGAGAAAAATTCCCATTCGTTTGATGCTCTCACCAATCACGGCAGAACGAAGATGTCCGACATGAAGAGGCTTTGCCACATTCGGTCCGCCGTAGTCAATCATGATCGTCTGCGGCTTTTCCACGCGCTCACAGCCAAAACGTTTACTCTCCGCGTCCTGCGCCATTTCCTTCAGATAATCTGCCAAATATTTCTTTGACAGTTTCAGATTCAGGAAACCGGGCTTTACAGCACTGACTTCCTCAAACAGTGCATTGTCTCCAAGCTTTCCCGCGATCTGCTCCGCAATCTCAAGCGGAGCCTTCTTTGCCTGCTTTGCAAGAGCCATCGCGCCATTGCACTGAAATTCACACAGATCCGGTCGATTTGACACTGTCACGCGCGCGTAGCTTTTTTCATATCCGAGATCGTCAAAGGCATCCTCCATCGTCCGGGTAATCAGGTCTAATAACTTCTTCATTTCCATTTCCTTTCCTAATTGTTAGTTTCTTCTCTCAAAAAGACCCGTCAGATCTTTTTATTGTATGCTTTGTAACACCTACAGAACCTGCCACCGGCAGCTTCTTACGGATGCATTGCAACAAAAAAAACGCATAGCGTTTTTTTGTCAAACATCTCTATTGTCCTCCACTGTGCTCGATCAGATCACGCATCGCATCATCCTTCTCTGCAAGAATCGCATCAATCTGTGCCCTGTGTACCTCATCCGCGCCATCCGCTCCATACGAGCCGGAAAAAGAACCTGTTGTCTCATTAAAGTTGGCCTGTGCGGCAAGCCTTGCCTGCTCAATCTCCTGCTGCTTGCGCGCTTCATCCTCCGCAGCCTCCCGGTTTAACCGGTCAATAATCTCCTGTGCGATCTCCATTTCATGCGACTCAGATGTCGCGGTTGCTATCTCATCCACCGGCTGTACTGGAACAGCACCACCCGTCATCTGAGCTGAAGCAGATGACGCTTCCCTTACCTGCTCCTCCGTCAGTTCTTCCGGCGTCATATAATGCACATTCCACCACTTTACAATGCTGTGCTTCATTTTTTCTTTTTTGTCACGTTCTGCTATTAAGTCTTTCATAATCCTATTATAAATGATTCGTCAAAAGAATTCAACCGTGTATATTTCTACTTTTTTCTGTACAAACTTTGAGTAGCATTTTTTCGGAGGTTCACATTCATGTCCGCATACAAAGTCGAAATCTGCGGTGTCAACACCGCCAAACTCCCCGTACTCAAAGAAGAAGAAAAGGATGCCCTGTTTGCCCGCATCAAACAGGGTGATGCCGCCGCCAGAGAAGAATACATTAAGGGAAATCTGCGTCTCGTACTCTCCATCATCAGACGTTTTTCCGGTCACACAGACAACATTGATGACCTGTTTCAGATCGGGTGTATCGGTCTCATGAAATCCATTGACAATTTTGATCCAACCATGGGAGTAAAATTTTCCACTTATGCCGTTCCGATGATTATTGGCGAAGTGCGCCGCTACCTGCGCGACAACAACAGCATCCGTGTCTCACGTTCTCTCCGGGACACCGCCTACAAAGCAATTCACGCCAAAGAAACACTCATGAGCCGCACACAGGAGGAACCGACAATCGAACAGATCGCAGAGGAATCCGGTCTGACAAAGGAAGAGATCGTCTATGCCCTCGATGCCATCCAAAGCCCTGTCAGTCTCTACGATCCGGTGTATACAGACGGTGGCGACACGCTTTACGTCATGGATCAGATCGCAGATAAGAAAAATAAAGAATCCCGCTGGATCGAGTCGCTATCCTTAAGCGATGCCATGGAACGACTCGGCGAGCGGGAAAATTATATCATCAAACTACGTTTTTTTGAGGGCAAGACACAGATGGAAGTCGCACAGGAGATCCACATCTCACAGGCGCAGGTGTCACGTCTGGAAAAGTCCGCCCTCAATCACATGAAAAATTACCTGAAATAATCTATTCCGCCGGATAATGACAATCCTTCTCCGTTGTGCTTCCCTCGTCACGGCCGATAAAATATCAGTCCACGGAAACCACCCATGCCTTGCTCGGTCGCGCAAAAGTCGAAGGGATTGCCATTATCCGACCCACAACATTATTTCCCATATCTCATGAATTGTTTATAGCAGACGTGCCTCTGTATCATCTCTCCCACTTGTCACATAAAGAGTTAATTTGGTCGGCGAAGCGCGCCAGCTCCTTGTTGGGAAGTCCTTCATTCTTGTTGATGACTGCCAGCAGGCGCTGTCCGGCAGCCAAAAGACGGGCGAATACATTGCTGGATGCCTTACTTCCGCCCTTTGTTTTATTCGGAATGATCATGCGGCTGCCCTGTTTGATGCAGGCATTCGTAAACAGATCGTAAATGTCTCCGCTAAAGGGCGCGACCGCCTCATAACCAAGCTCCTGATGCAGATGCGCTGCAAAATTTTCCGTCACCTTATCATCCCCATGTACCACAAAGACACGCTTCGGAGGATTCTTTTTGAATGAAGCAGCCCACTCTGTCAGTTTCGTACGATCTGCGTGGCCGCTGATGCCGGGCAGGTTGACGATCTCTGCCCGCACCTCAATTATTTCTCCGAAAAGCTTTACCTCCTTCGCTCCGTTAAGAAGCGCATAGCCAAGCGTTCCCGGCACCTGATAGCCCACAAACAGGATCGTAGAATCATCCCGCCACAGATTATGCTTCAAGTGATGCCTGATACGACCCGCCTCACACATACCGGAGGCAGAAATAATAACAACCGGCTTCTTTAAAAAGTTGATCTGTTTGGATGCATTGCTGTCTACTGCGGTTTTCAGTCCCGGAAACTGGATTGGATTGATGCCGCTTTCAACCAGATTCATTGCTTCCTCGCTGAAACACTCCCGCACATTTTTGTGGAATACATTCGTTGCCTCAATTGCCAGCGGACTGTCGATATAGACTTCAAAATCTTCAAACTCCGGCAGCAGATGCTCCGTTTTGATCCGACGCAGGAAATAGAGCATTTCCTGCGTACGACCAACTGAAAATGCCGGGATGACGAGATTGCCGCCGCGAATGAATGTCCGCTTAATCACCTCTGCGAGCTCTGTCGCATAGTCTACGGGCAGATTGTGCTCCCTGTCTCCGTAGGTAGACTCCATGATCACATAGTCCGCATCCTCCAGATAAGTGGGAGATTTGATGAGGGGCTTGTTGCCCTGCCCGATATCCCCGGAAAAAACCAGCTTGACTTCCTTTTCTTTTTCCGTTACCCACAATTCTATAGACGAAGATCCCAGAAGATGCCCAGCGTCCACAAAACGGATCTTTAATGCATCATCCACCTGTACCGTCTCGCCGTAAACGCACGGAGTAAAATGATTCAGCACACCCTGCACATCCTCCATCGTGTAGAGCGGCTCTATCTGTCCGCCGCCGGAACGCTTTGCCTTGCGATTGCGCCACTCTGCCTCAAATTCCTGAATATGCGCGGAATCCTTGAGCATAATCATACACAGCTCATAAGTTGCCTGCGTACAGTAGATTCTTCCCCGAAAACCGTGCGCATACAAAAGCGGCAATAAACCGGAATGATCAATATGTGCATGTGTCACAAGTACAGTATCAATTGCTGCGGCATTGACCGGAATCTCCTGATTCACATACAAATCCGGTCCTTGCTCCATACCACAGTCAACAAGCAAATGCTTATCCCCATACTGTAAAAAATGACAACTTCCCGTCACCTCATGGGCAGCACCTAAAAATTCCAATAACATAAATACCCATCTCCTTTTTATAATTTCCTGTAAAAAATAGAACTATAAAAACACCCCTGCTTTTATAGTTCTATTTTAACACTTTTCAGTTATTATTCAAAGCGTACAATTTCTTTTTTCAGCCGTTTCATAATTTTTTTTTCCAAGCGGGAAATATAAGACTGGGAGATACCTAAAGAGTCTGCGACCTCTTTTTGCGTCAGTTCCTTTCCGTCCGGGCTGTGAAGCCCGAACCGCAGCTCCACAATCTGGCGTTCGCGTTCTGACAGATGATCGATTGCATTGACAAGAAGTTTCTTTTCCACCTCAGATTCGAGATCCTTTGAGATCACATCCTCATCTGTACCCAGAATATCTGATAACAACAGCTCATTTCCATCCCAGTCCACATTCAGTGGCTCGTCAATCGACACTTCCATGCGCGTCTTGCTGTTCCGCCGAAGATACATCAAAATTTCATTTTCGATGCACCGTGAGGCATAGGTAGCGAGTTTGATCTTTTTTTCCGGATTAAAGGTATTGATCGCCTTGATCAGTCCAATTGTTCCGATGGAGATGAGATCCTCCACACCCACTCCTGTATTGTCAAATTTTTTTGCGATATAAACAACCAGACGCAGATTGTGCTCAATAAGCTCCTTGCGCGCCTCCGCACAGTTATCCCCCATGAGAAGAATACACTCCCGCTCCCGGTCTGCTTCCAGCGGCGGCGGCAGAACCTCCGCTCCGCCAATATAATGAATCTCCCGCTCCCTATGGAACAACATCGTATATAGTGTTGGTATCATCTTTAGTTGAAAACGATTCGGTACGTTGATTTTTATGTACATGCGATCATCCTCCTTTTCGATTAACCTCTCCAGCCGGCCTGAAGAATCAGCCGGTAGTCTTTTCCTTTGAACAGTGTATCTTCCGCAACGCCGATCACAGCATGCTCTGTCCTTCCGCCCTCCCATTCTACTGCATCAATCGTCCACACCTCCATCAATCCCTCCGGTGCCCCCACAGTAGAAAAAGGGACCAGACGCATGCATTCTGGCTGTAACCCGAGTTCCCCTGCCCTGGATTTTGCAAGAATATGCACTGGTGCATGCACATAAGGATCAGACAGACGGTTTCCTGTGTCATGCAGTCCGAGTACCTCCACCACATGTTCCCGATTCCTCAGCTTCACCTGATACAGGTTTTTGTCATGCTGCATCCGGCGTTCCTCCAGAATCAGCGAGAGCATTACACCCAGCGCGCATAACATACTTCCGGCCCCAAACCAGCACTCTCCCGGCAAATGCTCCTGACAGGCAGAAAGGATCCCGCCGGCAGCTGCCGTTGCTGCCAGACACCATAAAAAAAGCCGCAGAAATATCCCTACGCTCCTTGGACGGAACAATACTTTTAGCAATAATACGCGAAGCACCAGACTTCCTGATGCAAATACAGCCCCATACCCGGCCACCGCAAACAGTAGTACCTCCAGACTTACAGCAAGCGCATTCATCCACAAAATTCGAATAGTTGGGCGCTCCTGTTTCATCCATAAATTGACAAAAATGCACACAGATACTTCCATAAAAAATGTGCGCAGCCATAGTACATCTATGTAAATAGTTACCTCCACATATGCAATCCCTCCTACACCCTTCGAGCCGTCCGGTTGTTGCACTGCTCTTGTGATAGACTGATTATACGCCTGATAGAGCGCGGATTTTGTCAAAGCAACGACGAAAAGGTAAGAAAAAAACAAGGATGAAAGATTTCGTTGAATGGAATCTTTCATCCTTGTCTGGCATCATTCTATCTGTTTTATCTTCTCGTATTCTTTAAGAATGTAGGTATCTGAATATCCTTCTCAGGCACACTGCTCTCCGGCCGCTTTGGCTTCTGAATACCGCTAAATGTAGGGTTAGCAGGAGAAGATGTTGTACCTGCAGCACTTCCCGCTGCTCCGGTTCCAAGGCTCCGTGTATAACCGGTTCCTGCTGAACCGGTCAGTCCGCTCCGACTCGTCAGTCCGGAACTCATCGATCTTGTGGCTGTTCCCGCTGCGGCTCCGGTGGTGGAAGTATACTTCATGCCACTCATTAGCGGAGTTACGGAAGGCTTTTTGTTTGCCTCCAAACCTGTCGCAATGACAGTAATCTTTGCCGTATCCGTCATTGTCTCATCATACTTGGCACCGAAGATAATGTTTGCCTCATCGCCCGCCAGATCCTGCACATAGCTTGCAGCATCATTGGCATCCATAAGAGAAATATCTCCGGAAATATTAATAATCACATGAGAAGCTCCGTTAATCGTTGTCTCCAGCAGCGGGCTCGCAACTGCCAGCTTCACTGCGTCGAGTGCCTTCTCATCGCCATGTGCCTCTCCGATACCGATATGTGCCAGACCCTTGTCTTTCATGACAGTCTGAACATCAGCGAAATCGAGATTGATCAGCGCAGGCAGGTTGATCAGATCCGTGATACCCTGTACAGACTGCTGCAATACCTCATCTGCCTTCTTGAGCGCATCCGGCATTGTGGTCCGGCGGTCTACAATCTCCAAAAGCTTATCGTTGGGAATCACAATCAGCGTATCCACACTCTCTTTCAGACGGTCGATACCCGAAATTGCATTTACCATGCGCTGTTTTGCCTCAAATTTGAAAGGCTTTGTCACAACACCAACTGTGAGAATCCCCATATCCTTCGCGATCTTGGCAACGACAGGAGCAGCTCCGGTTCCGGTTCCGCCTCCCATACCACATGTAACAAACACCATATCCGCGCCCTGAATCGCGTTTGTGAGATCATCCACACTCTCTTCAGCGGCCTTCATACCGATCTCCGGCTGTGCGCCGGCTCCCAGACCCTTTGTCAGCTTCTCACCGATCTGTATGAGTGTCGGAGCCTTGCAGAGCGCCAACGCCTGCTTATCCGTATTCACACCGACGAACTCAACACCCCCGATATTCTCGTCAATCATTCTATTTACAGCATTGTTTCCGGCACCTCCGACACCGATCACAATGATTTTCGCGTTATTATCTGCACCTGTGGTTGTAATCTCTAACAAGAGCTTGTCCTCCTCTATCCTCAAATCTGTGTAACTGTTGTTCCATACCCGCACAGTTACATATAAAATCCATATGAAATCGTCGCAAACGACCCCTAATCATATTTATAATAGTATTTCTTCAAAAATTTATCAACTATTATTTTGATTTTTTACTTTTTTTCGGATCAAAAATAATATCTGTTGTCTCACTCGTCCAGTTCTCCAGATGCAACGTGCCCTTTTTCCCCTCAAGCTGCGGAAGAATATACTGCAGACGCATAATCTTCTGCGCAAGGTTGTCCGCGGTTCCCACAAGGATGGTAATCTTTCCGCTGTAGACGGTCATCGTTCCGGCTACTTCCTCATACTTGATGCGCTTTGCAGGAATTTCGTATTTTTGCAGAAGCTGGGTCAGAGACAGCAAATTTTTCAGTGCTGTATCGTTGGAAAACGGAAGTTTCTCATAGAGAACGACCGAATCACAGGTCAGGCCCTCGATCTTGGGCACATCCCCCATGACTTCCTGGGATGTCTCAACAACAAAGCCATCTCTGTCAAAATAGGCATTCTGATCAATTGAACTGATATACAGATAGCCAAGAATCCCTTTCTCATACACCTCGACCGTCAGTTCATGGGGACTTGTCGGCTGCAGACTAACCTCCAGCGTATCCACAAACGGCAGTTTCTCCGCGTGAATAAAACGATATTTCAAATAAACATATAGTGTACTCCAGGAATATTCGTCGCTCAGCACGATCTGTTCGATCTGCTCATCCGAATACAGCTCGTTTCCAACCACATGAACTTTTTTGACAGTAAATACCTGCGTCACAAGCAGGGTCCCGATCGCGGCCAGCAAAACAATCAGTGCCAGCACAATCAGAATATTCCTTCTTCTCTTTTTCTTGCGCAAAATCTCTTTTCGTTGTTCCTTAATCATACTCTATCTCCGATGCATCCGGTTCAAACTGTATTCCGCGCGATACCGATAGCGCAAGCCCCATCTCTGCCATGAGGAACACGACCGATGTTCCGCCGTAACTGATAAACGGCAGCGTCACACCGGTATTCGGAATGGAATTCGTAACAACCGCAATATTTAAAATAACCTGGATCGCGATGTGTGCCATAATTCCCGTCACAAGCAACGCGCCATAAAGATCTCTGGAATTGTTCGCAATTACCATAAAGCGCCAGATCAAAAGTAAAAACAGCAGAATGACACAGATCGCACCAAACAGTCCAAGCTCCTCACAGATGATGGAAAAGATCATATCGTTTGGTGCCTCGGGAACAAAACCGAGCTTTTGCATGCTGTTGCCAAGCCCTTTGCCAAACAGACCGCCGGAGCCGATCGCATACAGTCCCTGAAGTGTCTGATAACCCTTTGCATAGTTTTCCGGGTGAAGCCACATTTCCACACGCTCTCCGCGATAGCCTGCCGAAGGCAGAACCAAAAACAGCACGATGCCAAACACGCCAACCGCGCCGACAATCACAAACTGCAGATATTTCGGGCTTGCCACAAAAATCATCGCAACACCGATACCCATGACAATAATTGCAGTACTCAGGTTGTTGTAGGCGATCAGCGCAAACAACGGCAGAATAAAAATCATTACCTTCACCACTGTAGAAAACTTTGCCATTTTTTTTGGAAATCTGCAGATCATGCTGGCAAGAAACATGATGACCGCCAGCTTAGCAAATTCTGAGGGCTGAAACTCCAGACTGGAATTGGGAATACCAAGCCACCTTCTGGAATAATTGTGCTCAATACCGATGCCCGGTATCAGTACAAGCGTACAGAGCACGATGGCAAACAGATAAGCCACTCCACCCAGCTTTTTCCAATAACGATAATCAATCCGGGAGATGATAAACATACCGATCAATCCCAGAACAAATGCCATACCCTGCCTTTTCAGATAATGAGTCGGATCCTTAAAGGTAAGCTGCGCATCATAAGCACTCGTGCTGTATAGCATCACCAGACCAAAGCAGATCAGAAAAACAATGATAAACAGCAGGCTGTAATCAAAATATTTAATTTGCCGCTTTTTCTTCTGACGTTGCGCCATATATCTGCTCCTTTACAGTTACCTTTTCAACTTTCTTACCATGTCCTTGAACATCCGTCCACGCTGCTCATAGCTTTCAAACATATCCCAGCTCGCGCATGCCGGTGACAACAGCACGGCATCACCGCTGACTGCCGTAGCATGACAGATATCCACTGCCTCCTGAAGCGAATCCGCAAACACATAATCCTTAAATCCCAAGCGCTCACAGGTCTCTGCGATCTTCTTTGCCGTCACTCCGATGAGAACCAGCTTCTTCACTTTTCCGTCAAAGGCGCCGATCCACTCGTCATACTCTGACTGTTTGTCGTAGCCACCGCCGATCAGGCAGGTAGGACGGTTCATCGCACGAATGCCCTGTATCGCAGCATCCGGATTCGTACCCTTGGAATCATTATAGTATTTAACACCATCAATCTCCGTGACATACTCTATTCTATGCTCAACTGCTGTAAATCTGACCAGCACCTCCCGGATCTTCTCCAGAGGAACGCCGTAGCTGAGGGCGATTCCTGTCGCAGCCATCACATTTTCATAATTATGCTTTCCAAGCAGATTCAGCTCATTCACATTGCAGACAAGCTGCACTTTCCCTTCAGAAGCGGTGTAGATTTCCTCACCCTTCAGGTATAAACCATTTGAAAGTTCTCTGGCGCTGCTGAAATACAGCACTTTCATCTTCTTTTTCAGTTCTTCACCAAATGCCCGTAGCACTGCATCCTCATAATTGAGTACACAAACCTGATCCGCATGCTGCCCCTCTGTGATACGCTCCTTTGCTGCAATATAATTTTCCATCGTATGATGCCGGTTCAGATGATCGGGCGTGATATTCAGAATTGCAGAAACCTTCGGCGCAAAGTGCTCCACAGTCTCCAGCTGGAAGCTGGAAATCTCCGCCACAGTAACCGTTTCATCCGTCATCGTCCCGGCCAGACTCGTATATGGAATACCGATATTTCCAACAACCCGCACATCATCCACATAATTTTTTAATATTTCTCCGGTCAATGCTGTCGTCGTTGTCTTGCCGTTTGTACCGGTGATTGCCAGCACATCCCCTTTTGAGAACGCATAGGCAAGCTCAATCTCTCCCCATATTTTTGCACCGTGGGCACGCAGCGCATCGACCATTGGAAGATCGGTAGGTACACCGGGACTTAAAATCACATATGAGTAGTCATCCAGCACATCCTCCGGCAACGTTCCGAGAATGACCGCACAGTCCTTTAGTGCCCCGGATTTTGCACGCACGTCTGCCTCTGTTAATTTTTCATTGCCATCATAAATCTCAAAATCAATACCGTTCGCAGCCAGCAGTTCTGCCGCTGCAATGCCGCTGATACCGGTGCCGACAACCAACACCTTTTTATCCTGCAAATCCATTTGTATTCTCATTCTTTTTCTCCTTTACAGCGCTACATACGCCAGCAGACACAACAACGTCGTCACAATGGAAAAGACTGCAACAACCCGTGTCTCCGACCACCCACACAGTTCAAAATGATGATGGATGGGTGCCATTTTAAAAATACGTTTGCCATGCGTCAGCTTGAAATAGCCCACCTGCAGCATAACAGAGAGAATCTCGATCCAGTAAATCATTCCCACGATCAAAATGAAGATCGGCATCTGCAGCATATAAGCGGTTGCTGCCACAAAACCGCCCAGTGCCAGCGAACCGGTATCTCCCATAAACACCCGTGCCGGATAAACATTAAACAACAGGAAGCCAAGCAGTGCACCGACAACTGCACAGGTAATCGGTGCCACACCGCTGGCACTTCCGATTGCCACAACCGCAAAAAAGGTGGCAACAAGAATCGTCACACTACTCGCCAGACCGTCCAGTCCGTCTGTAAAATTGACACCGTTTACCGTTCCGATCACTGCCAGAAACATGACCGGAAATGCCAGCCAGCCGAGGTTCAAATATTTCCCGCCGCTAAAAGGTATCAGCATCGTCATCGGCACCTTAGCCCAAACCATATAGGCCGCAAATACACCTGTCACCACAATCTCGCAAAGCATCTTCTGCCATGCCAGAAGCCCGTCAGAACGCTTCAGCACAACCTTTAAATAATCATCCAGAAATCCGATAATGCCAAAGCCAAGCGTTACAAACAGAATCGGCATAACCTGCGGATAATTTTTCATAAAAATCAGACTCGTGACGGTAATCGCCACCAGAATCATCAGTCCTCCCATTGTCGGGGTTCCGTTTTTCACCTGATGAGACTCCAGCTCCTCCCTCTCCGTATTTCCGATTTTCAGCCTGCGCAAAAACGGAATGAGCACAGGGCCCAGCACAGCACTGATTGCAAAGGCAATGAGCACCGCAAAAATACATGTACTTGTCATATCGATTGCTTTTTCCATAGCGATCCCTCTTTCATTTGTCGTTTTTGAAACATAGTTTCCAACTTATCTAGTATACGTTATTTTCCGTCTCAGTGCAAGGCGCGATATCCAAATAAGGGAGAATATCCGCAAAAATATCCCGTGCCACCGGTGCCGCAATCGTTCCGCCGTAGTAAACACCCTTGGGATTGTGGATGACAACCAGCACGAGCACCTGCGGATCATCCGCCGGTGCAAAGCCGAGAAATGATGAAATATACTTATGGGCGCTTCTGGGCAGCGTCTGGGAGGTTGCTGTCTTTCCTCCGATCGAATACCCTTCTATATACGCCCGCTTTCCGCCTCCCTCCGTGACCACGCTCTCCAGCAGCTTCTGCATCAGCTTAGAGGTATCCTCGGATAAAATCCGGTCATCCTCATCGGGTGTATAATCTTCTCTGAAATCTTTGACAACCGTCCCATCCGGATCCTTTGCCTCCAATGCCAGATGCGGCGTAACCAAAAGCCCGCCGTTTACAATGGAACCGGCTGTCGTCGCCAGCTTGATCGGCGTGATCTGAAAGCTCTGACCAAAAGAAATAGTTGCCAGCTCCACCGGTCCTACATTTTCCTTGTCGTGCATAATCGTTCCCGCCTCGCCGGGCAG
>JALELN010000052.1 GCA_022771765.1 Lachnospiraceae bacterium
CATCGGTTTTGCCTTGTATGGTTCCATTTTACCCGCACTCCTTTTCATTTCTAGTGATATTTTACCACTATAGAGCAAAAAAATCACTGTTTTTTCAAAATCCAGTGATTTTTTCGTTCTTTATTCACTGTTTTTCACAAAAAGAGTGTATTTTCCCGAAGCACGTTCATCCGTACCGGCTAGAAATTCCCTCCGTTCCATCCCCAGTCCTTGATGTGTGAAGCTTGTTGTAAATATCTGTCTCCGCTTCATTTTGCAACTGCCTGTACTGGATGACAAGCATGTTGTCCAGTATGAGATTCATGAAATAATTGACTTCAAATCCCTCAAAAATCCTTTTTATGCAACGGCAGACTTTATAATCCTCATTCCCACGCGCGGCAGATGTGATAGTTTCTCTAAACCCATCGTTTTATCCACAAAACTCCATCGTGTATTCTGCCTCGAACACGCCGTCTGCCGGCAGCTCATTTTCGTATGCCCGCGTCTCCAGTGTTCCGTCAAAGTCCACCGCGTCACATCTGCCGAACCACGGCTCGATGCACACGAACGGTGCTTCCTTTTTCTCCGGAGACCAGACGGCAAAGAGCGGTGTGTCGAAACGGACGGTCACATACGCTGTGCCCTCTTTGTCCAGCAGAGACACCTCTCCGGTCTGTTTTCCCTCCACCATATAGGTACAGGTGTCAAAAAATCCCGGTGTAAATTTCACCACGCCATCCTCCAGCGGCAGAATCTGGTCATCCATCACTGCCAGCCCCTCCGGCGTATTGCCATGGTGGTGCAGTTCGCTCGTCAGACCGCCAAATTTCAGACCATAGCCGAGCTTATTTTCCTCGCCGTGAATCGGACAGCGGAAAGCCGGGTGCGCGCCGATGGAAAAATACATGGGCTTCTCATCCGCGTTTTCTACTTTCCACAGCACCTTTACCTCTTGACCGGAAAGTTCATATCCGATATGCAGCCGGAAAGCAAAGGGATATTTTGCCAATGTCTCCTCCGTCGACTGTAAGACGAACCAGATGCGTTCCTTTTCCACACACTCCTGCGCAAACTCCATATCTCTCGCAAATCCGTGCTGTCCCATGGCATAAGTTTTGCCCGCATAGAGGTATTCCTTGTCCTTCGGAACGCCTACAAAGGGAAACAGAACCGGTGAGGTACGTCCCCAGTATTTCGGATCTCCCTGCCACATATACTCAAAATCATCCGCTTTTCGTCTGACTGACTTGAGCTCTGCTCCAAAAGAATCAATCTGCACAACAAGCATGTCATTTTCCAATGTGTATCTCATAGTATCCTCCTTATTCTCCGCATTTTTTCAATGAGCGGTAAACGTTTTCCACCTCTGCCCCGGTCGCCAGATACTCGGAAAACGCGCTGGCGCTTCCCGCCGCAAGACCCATATAAAATGCATGGGCATAGTCCTTTCTCTCCAGCCAGCCTGCCAGAAATCCTGCTACCATCGAATCTCCGGCCCCGACACTGTTCACCAGCCTGCCCGCCGGAGCAGGAGATGTATACACCTGTCCGTTCTCCGCCACCAGCACCGCGCCCGCAGCACCCATCGACACAAGCACATTCCGCGCGCCGCGGTCTTGCAGTTCCTTTGCGTAGGCCACGACTTCATCCCGCCCGGACAGCTCCACACCAAACAGAGCACCCAGCTCATGATTGTTGGGTTTAATCAGAAACGGCCGTCGCGACAGCGTATCCCGTAACAGTTTTCCCGTTGCGTCCACAACGACCCGGATATCCCGATCTGCCAGCCGGTCCATGATCCTGCTGTATATGTCATCCGGCAAAGACGGCGGTATGCTTCCTGCAAGCACAAGGATATCCCCCGCACACAAATCGTCCAGCTTTTCCATCAGTAATGCCAGTGCCTTTTCGTCTATCGCAGGTCCCATGCCGTTGATCTCGGTTCCATCCACAGAACGCAGCTTGAAATTGATGCGGGAAATCCCCGCTTCCAGACGGATAAAATCTGCCCTGACATGCATCTGCTCCACCCTTCGGGCAATCTCATCCCCGGTAAATCCCGCGATAAACCCGAGGGCCGTGCTCCGGATTCCCAGATTTCCGAGCACGATTGATACGTTGATGCCCTTGCCGCCCGGCAGCATCAGCTCCGCGCAGGCGCGGTTCGTAACCCCCAGCCTGAAATCATCAACCGATACAATATCATCCAGCGACGGATTCAAGGTAACTGTGTAGATCATTTTGATTCTCCTCACGAAAAATTGCTTTTCTGTTATATTACCACGAAACCGTTGATTCAGCAATTTATTATGTAAAGAAAAAGAGCGAACTTTTACAGTCCGCTCCAGTCCTATGTAAACATGAGAACTACTCTTCCGCCGGCTTCTTTATTGCTTCTCTGGCGTTCTCATATGCCTGTTCATAAAAATATTCCTGGGAATCCAGTCTCGTGTCTGCCTCCTGCGGGATCTGATAGCTTCCGTCAGGCTGCTGGATACGCCCCTTCACATTATCACTGAACATTGTCACAAACATCTCCCGGATGCGCAGCTTCAGCTTGTCATCGTAAATAGGCGCTGCAACCTCCACGCGGCGCAGTGTATTGCGCGTCATGAAATCCGCAGAAGCGATATAGATCTCGTCCCGGTCCGGTGTTCCGAAAATATAGATTCTCGAATGCTCCAGAAAACGTCCCACGATACTGTGCACCTCAATGTTGTCCGTCTTGCCTTCAATTCCGCTGTGCAGGCAGTTAATGCCGCGAATCAAAAGCTCGATCTTTACTCCGGCCTGCGATGCTTCGATCAGACGGTCAATGATCTTTTTATCCGTAAGGGAATTGATCTTAACGCCGATATAACCCTGCCCGCCATTCTTCGCCTGCTCCATCTCGTGGTCTATTTTCTCCAGTATCTTGTTCTGCAGACAGCGGGGTGCTACCATCAGATGTTCGCACTCTTCCACAACCTCACCCAGCAAAAGCGCGGAAAATACATCCGCAGCCTCTTTTCCGATGACCATGCGGGAGGTAATGAGCGAGAGATCCGTATACAGTCTGGCTGTTTTCTCATTATAGTTTCCCGTGCCGATCTGCGTAATGTACTGCAGGTCATCACCATCCTTGCGGGTGATCAGACACAGCTTGGAATGTACCTTCAGCCCGTCCACGCCGTAGACCACATGACAGCCCGCCTGCTCCAGCGTACGGCTCCACTCAATATTGTTCTCCTCGTCAAAACGCGCCTTTAACTCCACCAGCACATCCACCTGCTTGCCGTTTTCTGCTGCCTCCACCAGTGCATCCACGATCTTGGAATGTCTTGCCAGACGATAGAGTGTCATGCGGATCGAAATGACCTTCGGATCGTTTGCCGCCTCCTGCAATAGACTTAAAAAGGGTTTGATATTCTCATAGGGATAGCTGAGCAGCACATCATGGTCTAAAATCTGTGGAATCAGCGGCTCATTTTCCTTTAACAGAGTGCTCTTCTGCGGTGTGCGCGGCGCAAAAAACAGCTCCTTTTTCTCCCGCATGATATCCTGAATCTCACCCACAAAGGACAGATCCAGAGGAGCGCCGGATAGGAACATCCGCTCCTTCTCCAGTTCAAAATAGTGGCGCAGGCGTTTGGTCATCTCAGGTGCCAGATTCCGCGTGAGCTCCAGCCGGACCGGAGAGAGCTTTTTGCGCTGCTTAATAATCTGCGCCATGTAATCGCGGTAATCCAGATCCTCGTCATAGGCCTGACTCATGTCGATATCCGCATTGCGGGTAATACGAAGCAGCGTCTTTTCCGTGACCTTGTACTCGCGAAATACCCGGGGCAGAAAATGCAGAATCAGCTCCTCAGAGAGCATATATGTATTCTTCTTTGTAGGTATTTTGATGAGCCGGGGGAATACCTGCGAAGAACAGGGGATGATACCGATTTTTTTCTTATCGCTCTTTGTCTCAAGCACTGCCATCGCGTAGATTTCCTTATTGCGCAAAAACGGGAAAGGCTGTTTGCGTCCCACGATCATGACCGACAGCAGCGGATAGATTTCACTCAAAAAATAGTGGTGCAGATAGTCCTCCTCCTGCTCGGAGATCTCCTGGAAATTTGTGAGGAAAAATCCCTGACATCCCACTTCATCCATCAGACCCTGATAGGTAGCATCCTTCAGCCGGCACAGTCTGGCACTCTCTGACGCAATGGCGCGCAGCTGTTCCTCACTGGTCATGCCGGTCTTATTGTCCCGCACTTCTTTTTTCAGAAATTTCTGATCCTCCAGCGAGCCGACACGCACCATAAAAAATTCATCCAGATTGCTCTGGAAAATAGATAAAAACGAAAGTCGTTCCATCAGCGGTACCGCCGGATTGCGTGCCTCCTCCAGAACACGCTCGTTAAAGCGCAGCCAGGACAGCTCCCGGTTTTCATAACAGCTTATTTCATCTTTATTTGGCATAAAAAAATCCTCGTTTCTTTTGTTTTATATTGTTTTATAGAAAACATCGTA
This sequence comes from Lachnospiraceae bacterium, assembly GCA_022771765.1. GTDB lineage: Bacteria > Bacillota > Clostridia > Lachnospirales > Lachnospiraceae > W0P33-017. Next base: position 4,486 of record JALELN010000052.1, read on the forward strand.
ACAAGAGAAACGAGGCGCTGCTATCACGCGAAAGTAAAATTTTGTAAAGCCCATGTAAAATTTATGTCAAATAATTTTTTTCTTTTTAAAAATCCAGATACAGACAATGACCACAAGCACACTGATCACGGCAACATAGGGATAGCCGTGTGCCAGCTCCGGCATGTTTTCAAAGTTCATTCCGTACCACCCGGTGATCAGTGTCAGCGGGAAGAAAATCGTGGAAACCACAGTCAGGTACTGCATGTTGCGGTTCTGCCGCTCATCCACCTTTCCCTGATAGACTTCCTTGACCTGACCTGCATAATCGATCAGATGGATACAGCGGTGCAAAAGACGCTCCGCCCGGTCACTGATGGAGCCAAAATATTTGAGCTGCTTTTTTGCAAACAGATCATTTTCATTCTCCTCCAGTTCCCGGCCGACCTCCATCAGTTGCTCATAATAGCCCCGCAGGATCAGAAGCTGCTTGCGCACACGGATCATATGCTTTAAAAACAACTCCGTCTGCCGGCGCATTGCCTCCTCTTCCATCTCCATCAGCTCCCGCTCAAACTTTTCCAACATGACATTATCCTTTGCAATGATATCTGCCAATATCATCGCCAGAACCTTTTCGGTGGAGGTCTGACTGCTCATCTTCCGGTTCCGCAGATGCTCCGCAATTCGTTTTCCATAGCCATCCTCGCTGACGAGAAGCACATATTGTTTATTGATAAAAAACAACAGCCGATAACGGCTGCCCAGCAGATCTACTGCGTTGGGAATTGCCAGCGAGCCGCAGAAATAGTCCTGCTCCGCCTCTACCTTGCAGAAATAGACATCCGTCAGCAGCAGCTCCCACTCTTCACCAAAGCCCAGCTCCTTCAATAAGAGCAGCGCTTCCCTGCTGTCCGTGACAATGAGCGCCGTAGCATTTTTTTGCTGTAATAATTCCAGATCTGCCTCCGGCAGACCTGCCGTTAATTCGTAGACCATTGTAAGCCCTTCCTTATTTAGCTATTTTCAGTTTAGCTATTCTCGATCTGGCGGCGCAGGCGCATCATCTGCCGGTCGATCCCCGCGATCTCCTCCGCGTATTTTGAAAGCTTTTCCTGAATCTGACGGAGTGTCTTTTCCTCGATCGTCTTTTTATAGCAGAGCTGATAGTCCAACTGTGCCCAGAAATCCATCGTGCGAAACTGTATTTCCACCCGCTTTTTCTCACAGCCCTCCTGCGTATAGATGGGCACCTCCACGGTCAGGTGCAGACTGTGATAGCCGTTCGCCTTAGGCTTTTTGATATAATCCTTCTCCCGGATGACCGTGACATC
>JALELN010000074.1 GCA_022771765.1 Lachnospiraceae bacterium
ATTTTCAAGCTTCTATAGATATAGCCATTATACAGTCCGACGCGTTACACTCACTATTTTGTCTCTCCTATGATCCTTGCATTGGTGAACTCACCCCAGCTGTACTGTGTCATGTATTCTCCCCGATACAGATTCACGGCACTGATCTTACTATCCAGCCAGTCAAAGTAGTCACAGTCTACCTTTTCCCGCACAATGCCGATTTTTCCCCACTGCTTGGAAATGACATCTCCGCATCCCCCAAGCGTAAGTGTATCGATCAGATCTTTTTTCAGGCTGCGCAGATATTCACTATGTTTTTCGTCCGACCAGAGCACTGCCATGATCTCACCATTGGTACAGAGTGCACCGGTCCTGTCCACCAGATATGCCAGCAGTTCCTTCGTTTTGTCATACCTGAACTTTACCGGCTGTTCATCCACAAATACCTCAAAATTTCCAAATGCCTGAAACCGTACTCTGTTCTTTCGCTCCGGCTGAACCGGACGGCGCAGATTGTCGAGTTCTCTCCGTACCTTTTCGAGGGTGACAGGCTTCACCAGATATCCGCTTGCATGCAGTTCAAACGCTTCCCCTCGATAGTCGGTGTAGCCCGTTGCAAATATTATATTGATCTCAGGGTTGATAATCTTTATTTCTTTTGCAAGCTCCACGCCACTCAGCCCCCGCATCTGAATATCCAGAAATGCCACTTCGCAAAGTGTCTTCCTGCAAAACTCTAAAGCCTCTGCAGGCTTTCGGAAGCTGAATACTGCCGCGGATGGCTCCGCTTCTTGAATCGCGGACACAAGCCCCTCCAATGCTATTTTTTCATCGTCAAGTGCTAATATGGTCATGCGTCTTCCTCCTTCGGGATACGGATCGTAGATGTGGTCCCTTTCCCCGGTTCACTTTCAATCTCCAGTGTAGCGTTACACATGATCTGCAGTCTCTGACGCACATTTTTGATACCGATATGTGTCTCTTTGCCCTCTATTTCCTGTTCCGGATCGAATCCGACTCCGTCATCAGTGACAATGATCTCAAAGCATTCCACACACTCTCTGGCTGAGAGTGTGACCGTGCCGCCGTCATCCTTTGGACAAATGCCATGCTTCACCGCGTTTTCCACAAGCGGCTGTACAGACAGAGCCGGAACCAAAAACCCGGTTGTCTCAATGTGGTACACCACGTTCACATCCTCACCAAAACGCATCTGTTCCAGCTTCAGATATGTCTTTACATGATTTAATTCCTCCTCAAATGAGATCGGGCTGGTGCGGTCGATGGCATGCAGACTTCGTTGCAGATAATCCGAAAAGTCACTGATTGCCTGCTGCGCCATATGTGTGTCTTTCGCGCACAAATAATAGATGGAATTGAGAGAATTATATATAAAATGCGGTTGTATCTGACTGATCATTGTCGCAATACGGCTTTCTGTCAGCTGCCGTTCGTTTTCTGCCAGCAACCTGTCTTTTTCCGCCAGTTTTCTCTCCTGATCATTGTATCTGAGCATCATAAAAATACCTGTAGAAACGACATAGATCAAAAGTGCCGTCAGCGAAAACAAAAGCCCGGAAGATGTTCCTTTGATATAAAATGCGAACACATCTGCCAGAACACCGACGACACAGATGAGCGGCAGCTTTCTTCCGGCACGCTTTTTTTGTGACTCCGGATGTCTGAATCGTTCAAAGATCACATTAAAAATAATGATCCCTGCTCCCACCGCGATCATAATATGGGTGACAAAAAGGTTATCACGAACATCCATGATCCCGAATATCTGGAGCAACACCTGGGCAAGACATATCAACACTGCCACAATACAATAAATGTCAAAAATACGATGACTCACCTCAGAAAACCGCGCCTCCATCGATTTTATCAGCGGCACCGTACCGATCATCAGCATGGCGATCGAAACATAAAACAGAAATACCGGCTTATCTGAGAGTATAAAAGGCGTAAATCTCGTATCGGTCAATCGCCAGATACCCATCATCAGCGCAAACATGCCGAGCGCCGAAAGACCTGCTTCACGGCGCTTATTCAGCAGATTGTAACCTGAAATGCCCAGGAAAACCAAACCGACAAAGACGGCTATGATACCCAGGATCAACTGCGGCAGATCTCTGGATAACCGGTCAACGTAAATACTGAGCTGGGAACCTATCAAAAAATCAACCTCTCTGCCTCGAAAGCTCTCATACACAGGCGTAATCTCCACACGGGCTTCTTTCCCTGCATCTTCACTGTAAAGCGGTATCATCACCCAGTTACTTCCGACTGTCCGGCTGATCCGATAGCCCTCAGAGGGTTTCAGACTGTACACATGCTTTTCATTCAGATAGACATCGACATACTGATGCACGGTATAAAACGCAAGATGCGCATCACTGTCAAGCGTTTCGCTGACAGTAAACGTATATTCTTTCATCACACCGATCGGAGCATCTTCGCATTCCACTTCCCGACAGTCATAGTCCTGTACGCGGATAAACACATCATCAGATCTGCTCTGCCACACCAGCGTATTGTCCGTCACGCATATAACTGCTAAAAAAGCAAGCAATACGCTCCCCACAACCACTGATAATATGCTTGAAATCTTTGATAAACAAATGACACCTTTAAAATTCATCATTTGAACCTCCGGACATAAAGCGGTATATTTAGCAAGATCTGTTTCAGACAGCTTCCCTCTGTCGATCCCTCGTCATTTTCCTATACTTCCTTTATTTTCTATTCCTCATAGTCTGACAGCAGCTGAAAATGCGGCCAATAGGTAAACACAGCCTTTCCAAGAATCTTATCCCGGTGTACATAGGTATAAGCTTCCCCAGCTTCCACACTGTCAGCCAACCCAAACTCATAGGCTTCCTCCGCCCAGTAACGCGCATCCTCCGAAACATTACGGTTGTCACCGAGCATCAGATAACAGTCCTCGGGTACCTCAAACACGTACCCGTCATTTTCGATCAGCCACTCCTCCGGCAGATAGTTCTCCTCCAGGGGCATCTCCGAATCATTGATATATATTTTTGCGTCCTCAATCGTCACTGTCTCTCCCGGCAGCCCGATAATGCGCTTGATATAGTTTTCTTCCTCATCCACCGGATACTTAAAAATCACCACATCAAAACGCTCCGGATCCTTAAATTTGTAGGTGAGCCGGTTTCCAAACAACCGGTCTCCCGGCGAGATCAGCGTTTCCATAGAAGACGAGGGAACGAGCGCGTTCACCAGCACCACCCTCGTCAGAAACAGCGAGATCAATATTGCCGCAACAATGATCTCCAGCCAGCTGAGCAGTTCTTTCCACAAGGATGTTTTTTCTTCTGTCTTCTCCTGTTCTGTTTCCATTACAATTTCATCATTTTTCAATTCGTCATTTAATTTTTTCATCTCTTATCCAATTCCTTTAATATAGAAGTACCGATCGTATTCGGCGGCATTTTTACACCAAAATTGTCCGCGATCGTTGCGCCGATCACCGCAAATGTGTCAGCCTCCGGCAAGGCTCCTGCTCCGGTCATCGATGGCGAATATGCAAGAAACGGCACTTTTTCTCTCGTGTGATCGGTGCCGGTATAGGTCGGATCGTTACCATGATCCGCCGTGATAATGAGCAGGTCATCTGCCCGCATCAACGGAAGTAATTCTCCCAGTTTCTCATCAAAGCGCACGATCTCTCTTCCATAGCCGATGGCATCACGCCTGTGTCCCCACAGCGCATCGAAATCAACCAGATTCACAAAGCACAGTCCCGTAAAATCACGCTTTGCAATATCGATCATCTGCTCCATGCCATGCACCGAGGATTTGGAGCGATTGCTCTGTGTAATACCCTCGCCCACAAAAATATCGTTGATCTTTCCGACGGAAATCACATCAAACCCGGCATCCTTCAGCGCGTTCAGCGCGGTTGGTCCGGTGGGCTTTAACGCGTAATCATGCCGGTTACTGGTGCGGACAAACTCGCCCTTTTTCTTTCCGACATAGGGACGCGCAATCACACGCCCCACACGCCATTCATCACGCATCGTCAGTTCTCTGGCAATCTCACAGTAATGATACAGATTGTCAAGTCCCATCGTCTCCTCATTACCGCATATCTGTAGAACTGAATCAGCGGATGTATAGACGATCATGGCTCCGGTAGCGATCTCTTCTTCCGCCAGCTCATCCAGAATCTCCGTACCGCTGGCCGCCTTATTTCCGATCACGCGCCTGCCGCAGCGCTTCTCCAGCTCCTCGATCAACTCCCTGGGGAATCCGGTATCTGTAAAGGTAATAAACGGCTTCTGTGTATTAATTCCCATCATCTCCCAGTGCCCGGTCATCGTATCCTTGCCGTTGCTCATTTCTTTCATCGACATATAATAACTGATCGGGTTCTCCATCGGTGGCACCTGCTTCAAGGGCTTGAGATTTGCAAGCCCCAGTTTCTGAAGGTTTGGTATGTCAAAAGGCTCACCTGCTGCTTCCATCCGTTCCGAAATATGACCCAACGTGTCCACGCCAACATCGCCAAAACGCGCCGAGTCTTCCATCGCGCCGATCCCAAGAGAATCCATCACAATTGTAAAAATACGATTATATTTATATTCACTCATACATTGCCTCACTGAACATTTTGTGCGCCATGCTCTGATACACGCAATCTAATTTTCCTGTGCTTTCACCAGCTTCACGATACGACTTGTTCCCAGACGGCTTGCTCCAAGCTCCATGAACTTTTCCGCATCCTCAATACTGCCGATACCGCCGGCAGCCTTGATCTTCACGCCCTCACCGACATGCTTCGCAAACAGTTCTACATCCGAAAAGGTAGCTCCCGCTGTAGAAAATCCGGTAGAAGTCTTAATGTAATCTGCTCCGGACTTCGTGACCAGTTCACACATCCTGATCTTTTCCTCATCTGTCAAAAGACAGGTCTCAATGATCACCTTTAACACTCTGCCCTGACATGCTTCCCGGATCTCTTTCATCTCATTCAACACATAATCATATTCCTTTGCCTTCAGCATGCCTACGTTGATCACCATATCGATCTCATCTGCGCCATTTGCGACAGCGTCCTTTGTCTCAAATACCTTACAAGCTGTCGTGTGATTTCCGTTCGGAAAACCAATGACTGTGCATACCGGAATTTGTCCATGAAGGTACTCCTTCGCCTGTTTCACGTAGCAGGGCGGAATGCAGACAGAAGCAGTGTGGTATTTCATCGCATCATCGCAAATTCCTCTGATCTCCTCCCAGGTACTCGTCTGCAGCAATAGGGTATGATCACAGATCGAAAGAATCTTATTCATTTCAATACTCATTTTTTTCTCCTTGTCATTTCCAGTTTTCATAGATAATTGCGAAACTATTTACGTTACGATTTTGGGTCATGTGAGCACATGTATTGCAGATTTAATTTTTCTCATTCAATGTATCCGGGCCAAAACCGTAGGGAAGCAGTTCTTTTAATGTCTGAGACACCTGCACACCGTCCTTTGTTCCGAGGATCACCCGGAAAGTATCCGGATCACAGAATTCCATCATGACCTGGCGGCACACTCCGCAGGGCGCGCAGATGCTCTCCGGCTCTTTTGTGTCATATCCGCCCACAATAGCGATTGCCGCAAACTCTCGTGCCCCCTCGCTGACCGCTTTGAAAAAAGCGGTGCGCTCCGCGCAGTTTGTCGGTGTATAAGCCGCGTTTTCGATGTTACAGCCCTCGTATATTTTTCCGTCTTTTGTAAACAGTGCCGCGCCCACCGTCCAGTGGGAGTATGGCGCATAGGCTTGTTTCCGGGCTTTCAGTGCAGCAGAAACAAGCGCTTCCTCATCGATCTTCATTCATACCCCTCCCTATCTGGCGCTTTGGTCCTGACGGATCAATTCCCGCAGTGCCTCCACAGCAGTAACAATCGCAAGCTCCGTATCATGTGCCTGCTGATTGGGAAGTCCCTGTTTTTCCCGCTCCTGATTGGCAACTACGAGAAAACATGCACCGACACGCACGCGCAAAAAACTGCCGGCGATAAATAATGCCGCCGACTCCATCTCCGATGCCAGACATCCCATACGTAGCCAAGCTTCCCATTTATTCTGCAGTTCATAGCTCACCGGCATCACCTCCGGCTCATGCTGTCCGAAAAAGGAATCCTTACACTGCACAACGCCTGCATGGTAAGTAATATTTTTCTTCTCTGCTGCCGTGATCAGTGCATTTAACACCGTCACATCCGGTACTGCCGGATACTCAATCGGCGCATACTCACGGCTTGTTCCTTCCATACGAATCGCACCGTTGGCAATCACAATGTCACCTCCACAGACATTCGTCTGCATACCGCCGCAGGTACCGACACGAATAAAAGTATCCGCGCCGACTTTTGAGAGTTCCTCAAGAGCAATCGCCGCGGACGGTCCACCGATACCTGTCGATGTAACACTTACAGGCACCCCCTCGAGGGTGCCTGTATAGGTAACATATTCTCTGCTGTCTGCTATGAGACGCGCATTTTCAAAATGTTTTGCTATTTTCTCGCAACGTTTCGGATCTCCCGGCAGAATCACATATCTGCCCACATCACCGACACCTACCTGCGTGTGATACTGTTTTCCGGAACCTTCTGTATAATCAACCATATTATTACCTCCGAAACCAATTTATGTTAACAATCATCAGTTACGTTTCTTCTATAATAATATGTTTTGCTGATAAATACAAGGTTTGTTTTTGGCTGTTACTCTACATCCTGTAATGCGGCAACATCCTCCTCACCGGTACGAACCTTGACAACCTTTGCCACATCGTATACAAAGATCTTTCCATCTCCGATATGACCGGTGTACAGTGTCTTCTTGATCGTCTCGATGACTTTCTCTACCGGAATCTTCGCTACGACTACCTCGATCTTGATCTTCGGAAGCAGGGTTGCATCCATCTCAACACCACGATAGTACTCGCCGGCACCCTTCTGAACGCCACAGCCCATTACCTGAACAACCGTCATGCCTGTAACACCCAGCTCGTTGAGTGCTTTTTTCAGCTTGTCGAACTTCGTCAGCTTTGCAATAATAACCACCTTGTGAATGCCGCTGCTTGTAATCGGGCTGGTAGAAGATACAACAGGTACTGCTGCATCGACCTTCGCTTTGGAAGCCTGCTCATACTCAGAAACACCAAGATCTGTATTCTCGTTGATATCCATAGTCATAGACATGTCACTGATTGCAAATCCTGCATATGCAGAAGGCAGACCATGCTCGCACTCGTCCAGACCAACGATCTCCTCCTCCTCTGTAACACGAAGACCAATTGTGTGCTTCAATACGAGGAATGTAATGGTAATTGTCACAACTGTCCATACGATGGTGATAAACATACCAACGAACTGGATGCCTAACTGGCTGAATCCACCGCCGTAGAATAAACCTTCTTTAATACCTGCCAGTTCAAATCCGGGAGCTGATGCGGTGGCAAATAAGCCAACTGCCAATGTTCCCCAGATACCATTGAGCATATGTACTGCAACTGCACCAACGGGATCATCTACATGAATGACGTTATCTAAGAACCATACACCAAATACTACTAAAAAGCCGGATACAACACCGATGATGGCTGCGCCTGCACAGTCAGTGACATCACACGGAGCGGTGATCGCTACCAGACCTGCCAGAGATGCATTCAAACACATGGACACATCGGGTTTACCATATTTGATCCATGTAAATACCATACATACAACAGTTGCAACTGCGGGTGCCACGGTAGTTGTTAAGAATACGGAACCCATTGTTGAAACATCGGTTGCTGCGGCACCGTTAAATCCGTACCAGCCCATCCACAGAATGAATACACCGAGTGCACCGATGACTAAGTTGTGTCCGGGGAATGCGTTGACCTTTACAATCTTACCACTCTTATCCTTTGAGAACTTACCAATACGGGGTCCAAGCATTGCGGCACCGATCAATGCGCAGATACCACCGACCATATGGATACAGTTGGAACCTGCATAATCATGGAAGCCCATGTTTGCAAGGAAACCGCCGCCCCATGTCCAGTGTGCCTCAATCGGGTAAATGATACCGGAAATCACTGCAGAATAAATACAGTAGGTAAGGAACTTCGTACGCTCTGCCATAGCACCGGAAACGATGGTTGCTGTGGTCGCACAGAATACCAGGTTGAACACGAAACCGGAAAAACTGAAGTTTGCGTAATCCGTAAATACTCCAAATCCGGGTGTTCCCATGATACCTAAAATATCACTTTTACCCTCTGCCGCGGGAAGCATCAGTGATGCGCCAATGAGAAACCACATCACGGTACCAATACAGAAATCCATCAGGTTTTTCATGATAATGTTACCGGAATTCTTTGCACGTGTAAAACCTGCCTCCACCATTGCGAAGCCTGCCTGCATCCAGAAGATCAGGATGACGCCTATCAGGAGCCAGACCGCGAAAATATTGTCATTGATCGCTTGTAAAATTTCTTGTGTCATAACTATGTCCTCCTTTAGTTTTTAACGCAAAAAAGCGCTCAGGGAAAATCCCTAAGCGCCTTTGCTTATCTTGAACCCTATTATAGTCATCACACTTTCTCATGTCAACCAAAAAAATAAACACAAAATTTTATAAATTTCATGTAATTTTCGTGAAATTGAACAGATTTGAAATTTGACATTTCACGTAAACCGTTTTATGATAGGTGAAACATTGGATCAACCGAAGCTTGATCCATCACTTTAACAAAGGAGGTAGCATATGTCAGTCATTCCAAATGATCCGGTCATCTTGCTGAGTTTTCTGAACACCAGGCTGCGTGATCAGTATGACAGTCTGTCTGCGCTCTGCGATGATCTGGAGCAGGACGAGACAGCGATCACGCAAAAAATCGCCGCCATAGGATACACCTACGACAGCGATCAAAATCAGTTTATCTAATTCAGTTTTTCCAGAAAGGCTTCCACGTTGCCGGCGAGATCTCCCTTGAAGACACCGCTTCCCGCTACGATCACGTTGGCACCGGCAGCCAGAAACTGGTCCACATTCTCGACCTTTACTCCGCCATCCACTTCAATATTCGTAGACAGCCCTCTCCGCTGCACGATTCCCCGCAATTCGCGGATCTTATCCAGTGTATATGGTATCATTTTCTGCCCGCCATAGCCGGGATTTACCGTCATGACCAAAACTACATCAACCTCAGGTAAAATATAATCCAATACACTTAAGGAGGTTGCAGGATTTAACGCCACTCCTGCCATGAGCCCTTCACGCTTGATATCCCCCACAATCTGATCGAGATGCGTACACGCCTCTGCGTGAACCGTAATAATATCTGCCCCTGCATCCGAAAAATCGCTGATATAGCGTTCCGGATGTTCAATCATCAGATGAACATCCAGCTTTTTCTTTGTGATCTTTCGAATCGACTGCAAGACCGGAAGCCCCATTGACAAATTCGGTACAAACTGCCCATCCATCACATCGTAATGAAAATACTGAGCCCCCGCCTGATCAATGATCCGCATCTGCTCTCCAAGTCTTGTAAAATCCGCTGCCAGCAGCGATGGTGCCAGGTAATTCATTCTGTTCCTCCTACTGTACCGAACCGTTTCCGGTACCCTGCGCGTTCAGACCGCTTGCAGGTTCATTGCTACAATTTCCGATATAACCGTTATTGATTCCTGCCACAAAGCCGGAATATGCCGTATATGCCTGATAAGGGTTCAAATCCTTGACATTATCCGGCAATAGGAGTTCCGTACTGACCGAACCCGTAAAACTACACTGTATCACAATGGATCCCAACTCGTTTTCTGCCACAATACCGCCGGAATAGATCTCATGCTTCGTATCAGGCACATAGGTTTGCACCGAAATCTCCTGTACGATCTGAACGGACGAACTGCACTTGGCAATCGTACCGCTATTATGACAGGCAATACCGCCTGCTTTCAGCGTTGTCTTATCTGACACCCCGAAAGCTTTCACATGCAGGCTGCCGTAGACCTTGCACTCACGGATGACACCCTTATTATACATCACAAGCATTGCTGCCTGATTTCCCGCATTACATAAAACCTTGCTCGTGCTGTCAACCGTACAATTGTCGATCATGCCCTGATTTGTAAAGGCAAGAAGACTTCCAATCGTATTCAGGACACAATTTCCCAGACTCACATTTTTGACCACTCCATCCGATCCGATGCTACCAAACACCGAATTGTTTCCACACAGATTGATCATCCGGTAATTTTTTCCTTCATAGGAGCCGTCATAGATTCCTGAAAACGGATCCGTGCTGTCAAACAGCGAATCTGTCATTGCATAGTCAAAATCGATATCAGCATCCTGCGCAAAATGCGATCCATTATAGTCTTTGATCAGATACAGTTCTGCAAGATTCGAGACACGATACGGATTCTTCTCCGTTCCGTCACCCTTGCCAAATGGCGAGGCTGCCAGCGCTTTTACGGCTCCCTTCGCATCGGTCCGATTGCCGTCCGCAATCACCGCATAAGTAAACGTACCTCCCAGCGGATTGCCGTCATCATCCCTTCCGTCCCACACAACCGTCTTCTTTTTATTTGCCTTAAGCGCACCAACAAAAATACTGCGGACAACCGCATTGTTTTCGTCATATATTTTCAAGTACGTTTTCTGTGCAGTATGATCCAGACTAAACGGCACGCTTAACTCATTTTCTCCGGCTATGACCGTATCCGCGCCGGTACTGATCACCGCATTCTGAAATGACGCGATCGCCGGAAGCGCCGTAACCTTTACCTGTAAGGTACAATATTCCTTATTCTCAGAGTTTGAAAATTTGATCGTTGTACTGCCCACTTTTTTGGGCACAATGGTAATAGCCATAAAATCGCCATCCCACTTTCCAAACTCTACTGAGCAGATCTTATCATTTGCAACACTCTTCCTGATCGATCCATTCAATGAAAAATAGGCATTCACAGCTTCATTCCTCTTGATGGAAATGGATGTCCGGTCTACCTTGAATGTCTTATTGACTTTCACCTTGCAGCTGTAGCTTTTCTTGTCGACCGTTGCCGTAATCGTTGCGCTGCCCTTTCCCCGGGCAGTCACCAATCCTTTGGAAGACACTTTTGCAACCGATGTCTTGCTTGACTTCCAGACAATCTTTTTGGTCGTGCCCGTCACTTTCAGCCGGTAGGTATCTCCCACACACAAATTGACAGACGAATCACTCAGCCTGACCGCTGCCTTCGCCGACTGTATATCCAGCACTGTCACCAGCAGTACAAGCAGCATTGTCACAAGAACATATCTGCCTTTCTTATTTTTCCATTCACTCATTTTTTGCTTACCCCTTGTCTTCTCCGCCCCCCGGTCTTCTATTTCTCTGCTGCCTCCAGACTCCGGTTCATTGCAGAAATCAGCGCATCAATAGAGGCGCGAATAATATCCGGATCAATACCGATGCCGAAATACTGCGCTCCGTCTGCCCCCTGAATACCCACATAGGCGATCGCGCTGGAATCAGATCCATCCGTCAGCGCGTGCTCCTCATAGCAGATCACCTCGCAAGGTGTCTCGAATTTCTCTGCAAATGCATTGCTCACCGCATCCAGACGTCCGTTTCCGTTTGCTTCCACGATATCCTTGCGATTATCCGCAATAATATTAACTGTAGCAGTAATTCCATCCTCCTGACGGAAATGGCATCCCTTGATATCGAAGATCGGTGTATATTTTTTATACCGCTTCATAAAAATGTCATAAATCTGTGCCGGTGACAGCTCCGCATGGCTGTGATCAGACACATCCTTCACCGCATAGCCAAAATCTGCACGCATCTTGTATGGAATCTTGATGCCATAGGTCTGCTCCATGATATATGCCACGCCGCCTTTTCCGGACTGGCTGTTGATACGAATGACATCGCTGTCGTAGGTGCGGCCCACGTCCTCCGGATTGATAGGCAGATAGGGAACTGTCCAATGATCCGGATCCTTTGCCTCGCGGTATTTCATACCCTTCGCAATCGCATCCTGATGAGAGCCGGAAAATGCCGCAAAAACAAGCTTTCCGCAGTACGGATGACGCATGTCGATATGCATCTGGGTCAGACGCTCATACACCTCTACCAGATGAGGCATGTCAGAAAGATCAAGCTCCGGATCTACACCCTGGGCATACATATTCATCGCCAAAACCATAATATCCACATTTCCGGTGCGCTCACCGTTTCCGAACATCGTTCCCTCGATACGGTCTGCGCCCGCCAGAATACCGAGCTCCGCATCGGAAATACCACAGCCTCTGTCGTTGTGGGGATGCAGCGAAAGAATCACATTTTCACGGTTATGAAGATGCTTGCTCACGTACTCCACCTGCTGCGCGAACACGTGGGGCATAGACATCTCCACGGTCGCCGGGATATTGATGATCGGCTGAAAGTCCGGACGCGGCTCCCAGATATCCAGTACCGCATTGCACACATCGACTGCATAGTCCACCTCTGTTCCCGTAAAGCTCTCCGGGCTGTACTCGAAGATGAAGTTGCCCTCGGTCTCATCTGCCAGCTCCTTCAACAGCTTCGCTCCTTCAATGGCGATCTGCTCGATCTCCTCTTTTGATTTTGCAAACACCTGCTCACGCTGCGCCAGCGAGGTTGAATTATACACATGTACGATCACCTTGCCCGGCGCACCCTTTACCGCGTCAAATGTCTTGCGGATAATATGCTCGCGTGCCTGCGTCAGCACCTGAATCGTCACATCCTCAGGAATCATATTCTTCTCAATCAACGTGCGCACCAGCTCATATTCTGTCTCGGAAGCTGCCGGAAAACCAACCTCGATCTCCTTGAATCCAATATCCACAAGCATCTGGAAGAACTCCAGCTTCTCATCAAGGCTCATCGGCTCGATCAGGGCCTGATTACCGTCACGCAAATCCACGCTGCACCAGATCGGTGCTTTATCTACATATTCTTTTTTTGCCCAGTCCATGCAGACTTCCGGGGGCATAAAATAATTTCGTTTGTATTGCTTATAATCAAACATCCCTTTTCCTCCATATTGCATTACATATATTGTTTATCATAGCACACTTTTTGCAAAATGCCAACAAAAAAGAGCAGACACGCGGTATACACGTGTCTGCCCTGAAATTCATTGATTCGGACTAGTTGGTAATGGTCAGCTCAGTCTCTTTGTCAAATACATGCATTGCGTTTGCATCAAATGCCAGCTCTACGGTATCGCCGTAACGAGCAGTTGTGCTTGAAGGAACGCTTGCAGTCATTTTGGAACCGCCAACATTGAAGTATAACAGAACCTCTGCACCGAGTAACTCATATCCGGTAACCTCTGTGGTAACCTTGCATGCTGTCTTTGCTACAACTTCCTTGTCATCTGTAATGTTCTCAGGTCTGATACCTAATACAACAGTCTTTCCATTGTAGTTGCCGTCGATGAGCTTCTGAGCCTTTGCCTGAGGCAGTACAACTGAGAACTTATCGAAAGTTAATGTAACCTCTGAACCATTGATCTTGCATACTGCGTCAACAAAGTTCATCTGAGGAGATCCGATGAATCCTGCAACGAAAAGGTTGTCAGGCTCAGCATATAATCTCTGAGGAGAATCTACCTGCTGGATGATACCATCCTTTAATACAACGATTCTGGTACCTAAGGTCATAGCCTCGGTCTGATCATGTGTAACGTAGATGATTGTTGCGCCCAGCTTCTGATGTAATGCAGAAATCTCGGAACGCATCTGTACTCTTAACTTTGCATCCAGGTTTGACAGCGGCTCATCCATCAGGAATACCTTAGGATTACGAACGATTGCACGACCCATGGCAACACGCTGTCTCTGTCCACCGGAAAGAGCCTTCGGCTTACGGTCTAATAATTTCTCGAGGTCAAGGATCTTAGCTGCCTCACGTACCTTCTGGTCAATGACATCCTTGGGAACCTTACGCATCTTCAGACCGAATGCCATGTTCTGGTATACAGTCATATGAGGATACAGAGCGTAGTTCTGGAATACCATTGCGATATCACGATCTTTAGGCTCTACGTCGTTCTCTAACTTTCCGTCGATATACAGTTCACCGGAAGAGATCTCCTCCAGACCTGCGATCATACGGAGAGTGGTTGACTTACCACATCCGGAAGGTCCTACGAAGATGATGAACTCCTTGTCCTCTACCTCGAGGTTGAAATCCTTAACAGCCTCAAAGCCGTTGGGATATACTTTGCAAATGTTCTTACATGATAAACTTGACATTGGTGTGTCCTCCTAAAAA
>JALELN010000092.1 GCA_022771765.1 Lachnospiraceae bacterium
GCGAGAAACTCCACCTTGTCTTTATACAGATGACAGCCCTCCGCGTAATAAACACGGGCTGTGTCACCCACGTACTGCTGAATGCCCTCCAGCGGTGTAATATATTGTGAAGATGTTCCTACATAATTACCAACCAGCGCGTCTCTGGAATTTGCATTCGGTCCGATGACCGCAAGCGATTTAATCTCACCCTTTTTTAGTGGCAGGAGTCCGTCATTTTTGAGTAACACCATGCTCCTGCGTGCTGCCTCTACCGACAGCTCCACATGTTCTTTGCACTCTACCTTTTCATAAGGAATATCCGCATAAGGTGACGGGTACTCCTCCATCATTCCGAGACGGATACGAACCTCCATCAGCCGCTCTACGGCAGCCGTTATCTTTTCTTCACTGACCAGCCCTTCCTCGTAGGCTTCTTTTAGATGTAAAAATGCCGTTCCGCAGTTGAGATCACAACCGTTGTTGACCGCCATCGCTGCGGATTCCTGCACATTCTCTGTCACCTTATGATGCTCGTGAAAGTCAAGGATTGCCCAGCAGTCAGACACCACATGTCCTTCAAAGCCCCACTCCTCCCGCAAGATATCCTGCAGTAAGGACTTGCTTCCGCACGCCGGTTCACCGTTGACTCTGTTGTAGGCACCCATAACCGCCTCCACGCCGGCATCCTTTACACACCGCTTAAATGCATACAAATAGGTATCATACATATCCTGCACACTTGCCTTCGCGTCAAAGTAATGGCGATCTGCCTCCGGTCCGCTATGTACCGCAAAATGCTTCGCGCATGCCGCTGCCTTTAAATGTTCCGGATCATCTCCCTGAAGCCCCTTGATATATGCAGTTCCAAGCAGGCCTGTCAGATAGGGATCCTCGCCGAATGTCTCATGTCCGCGTCCCCATCTTGGATCACGGAAGATATTCACATTCGGAGCCCAGAAGGTCAGACCCTTGTAGATTCCCCGGTCTCCCTTTTTGGAAAACTGATTAAATTTCGCGCGGCCCTCCGTAGATACCGTGTCCGCAATCTCTCCAACCAGCTTCTCGTCAAACGTCGCCGCCAGTCCGATCGCCTGCGGATAAACCGTCGCGTCTCCAGCTCTTGCCACACCGTGAAGCGCCTCATTCCACCAGTTATATTCCGGAATGCCCAAACGCTCAATCGCAGGCGAGTCATACAGCATCTGACTCATTTTTTCGTCCAGTGTCATCTGGCTTACCAGTTTTTTTGCAAATTCTCTTGTCTCAATACTCATCCTTCTTCTCCCTTAAAATGTGATTATTATTATAGCAAAACGCTGTCTCCGCCAAAAGCGGATAAACTTTAGAAAAATACCCTAGAAACGTTCCAATTCCATTTTTTCAAAAACAGAAATTCCATCCGTGAAACAAATTTCCAACTCGTTGATGCCCTTTTGCATCTGAATCCGCATCACCGTTTTATGCTGCTGCGTGATCACGCCGTTCACCCAGATCAGATCTTTCGCATCCCCCGCGCGGTAATTTTCCGGAAAAACGGATATCCGACTCCATCTCTGTGTCACTGTCCGGTTTCGCACCAGGATTTCCGGTACGATATCCGGATGAATCGGATTTGATGGTGCAAAGAAAAGCGTCAGCCGGTATTCGCCGTCCTCACAGTCCCCGATACGATAGACCACAGACAGGCGCTCATCCTCCGAAAACCGTGCAATAAAGGGATATGCCTTGACAGCACTCTCCTCTTTTCCAAAATCAGACAGTGTGAGGATCCGTTCATCCGCCCATGCATAGTCCCTTGCCGGGATCGTAATCTTTTGTCTTTCCCTCACTCCGCGCACCTGAATCACCACCACCGTATCACCGCTGCGAAGAAGGAGCTTGCCATCCCTGAGATCCGAAGGAATCGTCGCTTTTCTGTGCAGATACAAATATTCCTGATCCGTCACCGTCCGGTTCGTCACCTCCCATGTAAACCAGTCGCTCTCCTGCGCCTCTATCTGAAAGGAAAAGCTTCCGATTCCGTCATTGGCAATCTCAATCACGACTTCACCGTCTTCCTTCCATACAAGATCCCTGATTTCCAGACAGTCAGGCGTTCCGTAATTTTTCTGATAAACACCGTTCTCGCCCCGGCGGGATACGACCATACGCGGGCGCGCAAAGGGCTCGATCTCATGGATCAGCGGATAGCGGCAGCCGTCTTCATTCCACTTCCTGAATCCGATATGGCTCGTATTCCACATACCTGACCATTTACCGTTCTCTCTGGCTCCCGCGTTTTCAATCAGTTCGCGGTCCAGACGAATGCACCTTCTGACATCATCTGCATACCGGTTTGCAATCGTCTTTCCCTGTTTTGCGTAATGCTCATTCAACCCGGCATAGATCTGCATCCGGATCAGATTGAATCCCATCCGCAGCTGATCTGCGATCATGCTGTAAAATGCTGCTTTTGCGGTCTTTGGCATCTCCGTCTCCAGAGCCGTGAGCCGGCATTCCAAATCATCCAGCCGCTCTAACATCTGCCCTGCTTCCTCCCCGGTACCGTAGGTATATGCATCCAGGGCTTCCGGTCTTCGTTTTCCGATCAACAGAATACCTTCTGTCAGAATATCGGAAAGCCGCCGGAGCTGACCGTCACATAGCTGACTGCCAAACTGCTGACGCAGCCACTGCTCCGTAAAACACCCGGTCCGGTTCGGCGCGCTCCATGTCTCATAATCGTAGGCAAGCGCCATAAAATATGACAACGGGAACTCATTTCCTTTCAGGTCTCCCACATTGACCATCCATACCTGTCGCACTCCCTGCTCGTAGGCGATCGTCATCTGCTCCCAGATCGCCGTCAGAGGCGTGCTGTTAATCCACTCATAGGAGATGGGATCTCCGTGATAATCCAGATGATAGTACATGCCGTATCCTGCGGTATGATGTTCATCTCCGGTCGGGAGATATCTCATGTGTCCGAAATTGTCTTCGCAAAACATG
>JALELN010000099.1 GCA_022771765.1 Lachnospiraceae bacterium
TGCGAGAGCTATAATGCAAGGTATTTTGAGGAACATGGGATGAGCGTGTGGGCTCAGACAATAGATGAGATGGTACGTCAGGCCGATAGAATTCTGGAAGATAATGTGGTGGGATTAAAGATGACCGAATGCCAGCAGCAATGGATCAATCCCCGGGCGGCAGCAGATATCTGCGACCTCGCGGAGCAGCTGGCAGCGCAAACGTAGACAGGCGATTGCGAAACTTATTCATAACGTGAACAGGAAATGTGAGACACAATGTGTCAGGCAGTGCACTTTGGAGCGGCTGGTACTTAGTGCCCGTATTTTGGTCACTTATGTACCACTGCCAGCGACAAGTAGCGGGAGCGTGCCTGCCATACATGTGCTCACATGACCCAAAACGCAACGTAAATAGTTGCGCAATTGCCTAATTAGTGATGCTCCAGCTCGCCGTTCGTGTATGAGGCAACGATCTTCTTGATCTTGTCGTAAGGGTTCAACAGCTCGCTTAAGGAAGCGTTGTGGTTTAAGGTGTCGATGATATAGGCAATATATTTGCTCATATCGCAGCTGATATAGTAGTCGCGGCTCAGCATTTCCTCAGACTGGTAAATCAGGTTGGTTGTGAGAACACGGTAAATGATGCCTTTTTCCACAGCTTCATCAAATTTCGCAAAGCCGTTTGTGAACAGCCCGAAGGTGGAAATGACGAAAATACGTTTTGCCTTTCTCTTTTTCAACTCAGTTGCAACGTCAATCATACTCTCACCGGAAGAGATCATGTCATCGATGATGAATACATCCTTGTCCTCGACAGATGAGCCCAGAAATTCATGGGCAATGATCGGGTTACGTCCGTCAATGATGCGGCTGTAATCGCGGCGCTTGTAGAACATGCCTACATTGATGCCCAACACGTTGGCCAGATAGACAGCACGATCCGTACCACCTTCATCCGGGCTGATGATCATCATGTGGTCGTTGTCAAATTTCAGGTCATCTACATTCAGGCAGAGTGCCTTCACAAACTGGTATGCGCAGGTGACAGACTCAAAGCCGTGCAGGGGAATCGCATTCTGTACACGAGGGTCATGTGCGTCAAAGGTGATGATGTTTTCTACACCCATATCTACCAGCTCCTGTAATGCCAGTGCACAGTCTAAAGACTCTCTGGTGGATCGTCTGTGTTGGCGGCTCTCATAGAGAAACGGCATAATTACATTAATGCGTTTTGCCTTTCCGCTGGAAGCGGCGATGATGCGCTTCAAATCCTGATAATGGTCGTCGGGAGACATGTGGTTGATTTCGCCGCACATTTTGTAGGTCAGGCTGTGGTTGGTGATATCAAGCATAATATATAAATCATCTCCGCGCACAGATTCCTTGATCGTTCCCTTTGCCTCTCCGTTTCCAAAGCGGGGGAGAGAGTGGTCAATCAGGTAGCTGTCACGCTGATAGCCCTTGAATGCAATGTCATTCGGGTGAAGCTGCTGCCTGCTGGAGCGCCATTTTACGAGATACTGATCCACTTTTTGACCAAGTTTCTCGCTGCTCTTTAAGGTGATAAGTCCCAGCTTACCATGAGGGATAGATTCTAATTGAATTTCTTCGTTCGGCATGAATGATTTCCTCCATAATGATGTATATTTATTATTTCCTCTTTTGCAGGCGGATATCCGCGCCTGTGAGCTTTAACAGCGTATAATTGCTGATAATGCGTGAAAAATTGCGCTCTGAGTAAGTGTCAAAGAGCTTGTCCAGATCCAGATTACTGGAAATAATGGTGGACTTTTTGTGGAGCAGACGCTCGTTCAGACATAGAAACAACTGTGAGACAGAAAAACTGTTCGTCAGCTCTGCGCCGAGATCATCAATGATGAGCAGGTCACAGGTAAACAAATCTTCTTCCTGCTGCCTGGCATCTGCGTCCTGATGAAATTTGCTTTCCTCTAATATATTAAATAACTGGAAAGATGTAAAGTATAAAACAGAATGCCCACTGTCCATCAGTGCTTTTGCTACGCAATTTGACAAAAAAGTCTTGCCGACGCCGGTGCAGCCGTAAAAAAATAGGTTTTCAAATGAACAGTCAAACCGTTCAATAAAGGAATGGCAGGCAGCAACTGCCAGCTTTGCATTGTCAAGGGGGCTGCGACCTGTTGACGGGTCAATGGGGGTGTCAGAATAATAATCAAGGGTTAAGGTATTAAAATTTTCATTTTCCAGAATAGATTTTATATTGGACTGTGTGTAAATCAGGTTAATAGCTGCCTGCTTGAAACAGTGACAGCGCTGATTTCCGATATAGCCGGTGTCCTGACAGTCGGGACATTCGTAGACCGGTGTCAGATCATCCGGAGAAAAACCTGCCTGCTCCAAAAGCGAGGTGCGCTTGTTACGCGCCTTTGCAAGCTGATCCTTTAGTGTGTTAAGCGCGTTTTTGTCACCGTCCAATAGCAGACGTGCCTGCTTTACACTAAAGGAAGCGATCTGTGATTCCAGCTCCTTTAAGCCGGGAACCAAAGCGTAGATTTGTGTTTTTTTCTTCTCCAGACGCAACCTCGCATTGCGCTGCTTTACCTCATAGGCTCGCATAATCTGGTCGTACTGGCTGTTAGTTAGTGCCATAATTCAACAATTCCTTTTCTAACTGGCTTGTGTCGTAAGATCGCTGGGTAAAATCGTTAAATCGATTTTTCTTTCCAGCCGTTTCGGTGCGTTTGGGCATGGCAGCTGCCCTTTCCTGATGCAGCGCATCCAGCGCCTGAATATCCGAAAGGGAAACAACATGATGCTTCTTCCAGTTCTTTAAGATAGAGTCTGCATATTCAAAGCTGGCCTGATGAATTGCGCGGATGGTGCGTTCACAGGCAGCAGAGATGATCTCCACGTTAAAGCCGTAGTCCTTCTGCCAGGTATTAATGTACTCTTTTTCATAGGGAACAAAGTCCCGGCCCTGAATGCCAAAGGCTTTCTTGACCGCTGTGTGCAATTCGTTGTGCCGATTGGCCTCTTCCTTGGCTGCAGATACAGTTGTAATACCTGCTTTCGCCCATGAAAGAGCAACTTTTTCCATATAATGGACACTCTTGTGTCCCTTTGCCACACATGATTCTACCAGATAGTCAATCAAATCACCAGAAAAATTTAAAGATTCCTTCCAGTAGAGAATCGCATTCATCTCGGTGGCATTTAAGGGATGTCCCAGATAGTGCTCTGCTACAAACAAAAGCTCCTGAATATCTGCCTCCTCTTTCAGGCGGCGCAGCTCAGCGGCACTGTAATTCTCCCGTGGCGGGACTTCGGGTGCAGTAGACTTCCTTGTCTGCATGGAGACTGCAGGAATCTGGGGGCCCGGGGCGCTGGCAACATCCAGAAAGCAGATGCCGGTCAGCTCCTTGTTTTCATCGAACTCCAGCCGGAGTAAATGCATTTTTTCCCAGTATTTAAGTGCCCGGATGATATCTTTTTCTGTGTGTTCAAACTTGTCCGCGACATCAGAAATTGAAAAAGACATCGTGGGATCGTTCATACACCGGAGCAGGTAAAGATATACTTTCACGTACTCTCCGTTCGCGTGTACCATATAAGCATCAATAAAATAGTTGGGAACAACGGTTCTCTGAATTTCGCTGTCTCTATGTAAAGTAATGTCTGCCATAAACCAATCTTCTCCTCTTGCGAAAAGCATGATCTGCTTTTTCACTGCTCGGACATTATAGCACATAAAATAAAAAAAGAGAAGCCTTGATTTTTGCCGAAAGCCTTGAAAATCAAGGCTTTGCGGGTTCATCAAAAAACTGTGGATAAGTGGATAATGTTTTATGTAAACAATAAATTTCGTGTCATAAACCGCATGCTTTCGGCATATTCTGAAAGTGAAAAGGACATGTTATGTTAATAAAATATCCACAACGGGAGGGGATAACTTTTCAACCTCTCATTGTGGATAATGTGGATAACTTACTGCCCCAGAAGATGTTCGCCTACTTCCAGAATGTTTCCGGCTCCCATAGTTATTAACAGGTCACCGTCGATACAATTTTTTAATAAAAATTTTTCAATGCCGTCGAACGTCTCGGTGGTGGGGAAATACCAGGCATCTACACCGCGGGCTTTCAGACGTTCCAAAATGTCCTTTGAGCTGACACCAAGGTCGTCTGTTTCGCGGGCTGCATAGATGTCAGCAAGCACGACCATATCCGCCAGAGATAAAGCATCTGCGAAATCATCCAGAAATGCCTTTGTGCGGGAATACGTGTGTGGCTGAAATACGCAGACAATGCGCCGGGGGCCTTCTGCCCGGTCTGAGGCTGCATCACAAATATTTCTCGCTGCGTTCAACGTCGCGCGGATTTCGGTCGGATGGTGCGCGTAATCGTCCACGATGGTTACCGTGGGCGAACTGCTCGTGGTGGAATTCTGGCAATGGCTTGAATCAACAGTGTGGGGGTGAAGTGTTCCTTTATATTGGAAGCGCCGGTCTGTACCGGTGAAGGCGGACAGACCTTGCACGATGGCTTCCGGAGAAATGCCCATCTGTGAGGTGACCGCATATGCTGCCAGTGCATTCGAAACATTGTGCTTTCCGGGGACGAGCAGTTTTACAGGTGTCTGTTCTCCACCAGCGCCATGTATGACAAAAGATGCGCAGCCAAAAGCATTGTAGTGGATGTCAGAGGCATAGACATCAAAATCCTCCGTGAAGCCGTAGGTAATGACTTTTGCGGAAAGTCCTTCCGTGAGCTCGACGCGATTTGGAATCTCGCCGTTTAAAATGATGGCACCGTCATCGGCAGTATTGGCGAGAAAACGGTGAAAGGAATGACGGATATCGTCATAGTCCTTAAAAAAGTCAAGATGTTCTGCCTCTACATTCAGCACAACGCTGTATTTCGGAAAAAAGTGTAAAAAGCTGTTCGTGTACTCGCATGCCTCAGTGACAAAACAGTCGGAGGAGCCAACGCGGATATTTCCGTCGATTGCCTTCAAAATGCCGCCGACAGAGATGGTGGGGTCAGCGTTTGCCGCTAACAGGATGTGTGTGATCATTGAAGTTGTGGTGGTCTTGCCATGAGTGCCGGCAACAGCCACCGAACGGTCATAATTGTTCATCAGCTGTCCGAGAAACTCTGCGCGGGAGAGCATGGGCTTGCCGGATGATTTTGCGGCTGCAAACTCAGGGTTGTCCTCGTGAATCGCAGCGGTGTACACAATCACATCAATATCGGGGGTGATATTTTCTGCGCTCTGAGGGTAGGCAATCTTTGCCCCGAGTGCCGCAAGCTGTCTGGTGAGGGCAGATTCTTTGGAATCTGAACCTGATACCGTAAAACCTTCTTTTAATATAATCTGAGCGAGACCGCTCATGCTGATGCCGCCGATTCCGATGAAGTGAACATGGCAGGGGCGGGAAAAATTAACTGTATACGCATTCATACTATTTACCTTCGCTTTTCGATAAATTTTTATTTCCTCAAATCAGTATACCACTTTTTTTCCTGATCGGGGATGTGTCTTTGTGTGAAATTTGTGGATAACCATAATTTGTAAAAAGTTACAAAAATGAAAAAGTTTTTACTATTTTTTTGTATATAATGATGTACAAATGAGAAATAAAGTGGTATAATAATTTCAACTTATATAGTTATTGTAGTAATATCACACTAGTTGATAGGCTAAAAAATATGAGCAAGAGGTGAGCGACATGATTCGTAAGGAAATGATTGCCATGCTGCTTGCAGGTGGCCAGGGAAGTCGTCTTGGTGTTCTGACAGCAGATGTGGCAAAGCCCGCAGTAGCTTTCGGCGGAAAGTATCGGATTATCGATTTTCCGCTGAGTAACTGTATCAATTCAGGGATTGACACTGTCGGTGTCCTGACGCAGTATCAGCCCCTTCGTCTGAATACGCATATCGGAATTGGTATTCCGTGGGATCTGGACCGAAATACGGGAGGTGTTACTGTTCTGCCACCCTATGAAAAGAGTACCAACAGTGAGTGGTACACCGGTACGGCGAATGCGATCTACCAGAACTTAAACTATATGGAGAACTACAATCCGGAGTATGTACTGATCCTTTCCGGAGATCACATTTATAAAATGGATTATGAGGTTATGCTGGATTTCCATAAGGCAAATAATGCGGATGTCACGATAGCAGTGATGCCTGTTCCGATGGAAGAGGCCAGTCGTTTTGGAGTGGTGATTGCGGATGAACAGCGCAGGATCAGTGAGTTTGAGGAGAAGCCGGAGCATCCGAGGAGCAATCTTGCATCTATGGGTATTTACATCTTCAGCTGGAAGGTGCTGCGCGAGGCATTGGTAGCGCTGAAGGATCAGAACAGCTGTGATTTTGGTAAGCATGTGATCCCTTATCTGCATGAGCGCAACAGCCGGATGTTTGCTTACGAGTTTAACGGCTACTGGAAGGATGTAGGAACTTTAAGCTCCTATTGGGAAGCCAACATGGAGCTGATTGATCTGATTCCGGAGTTCAACCTTTATGAAAAATACTGGAAGGTTTATACCAATACCGGGGCAATTCAGCCGCAGTACATATCATCTGACTCCAGAATCGTCAGGAGTATTATCGGTGAGGGCAGTGAAATCTACGGAGAGGTATACGGCTCAGTAATCGGTGCCAACGTCGTAGTCGGAAAGGGCAGTGTGGTTCGTGATTCTATTGTCATGCAGGGAACGGTGATCGGAGACAATGTGGTTCTGGACAAGGCAATTGTGGCAGAGGACTGCCGGATCGGCAGCAATGTAAAGGTTGGAGTCGGGCAGTTTGCGCCGAGCAAGTTCAACCCGAAGGTGTACTGCAGCGATCTCGCTGTGATCGGCGAGCGGTCTGTTGTACCGGATAATGTTTCGATCGGAAGAAATACAGCGATTTCAGGTGCGACAGAGGCGGCTGATTATGCAAATGGCTTCCTGGAAAGCGGAGACTCTATTATAAAGGCAGGTGTGAAGGCATGAAAGCATTAGGAATTATTTTAGCTGGTGGTAACAATCAGAGGATGGATGCGTTATCACGCAAGAGAGCGATCGCGGCAATGCCTGTAGCAGGAAGCTTCCGTTGCATCGATTTTGCGCTCAGCAATATGTCAAACTCCCATATTCAGAAAGTGGCTGTGCTGTCACAGTACAATGCCCGCTCGTTAAATGAGCATCTGAGCTCATCAAAATGGTGGGATTTCGGCAGAAAGCAGGGCGGGCTGTTTGTATTTACGCCCACGGTAACCGCTGACAACAGCTGGTGGTATCGCGGTACGGCAGATGCCATGTACCAGAATATCGAGTGGTTAAAGCGTTGCCATGAGCCTTATGTGATTATTACGAGCGGTGACTGCGTATACAAGATCGACTATAATGAACTGCTGGATTATCATATTGAGAAAAAGGCAGATATCACGATTGCTGTGAAGGACATGCCACAGGGTGTGGATGTGAGCCGTTTTGGTGTTGTTCGAATGAATGAGGATTCACGGATTACGCATTTTGAGGAAAAGCCCATGGTGGCACAGTCCAACACGATTTCTGCCGGCGTGTATGTCATTCGACGCAGACAGCTGATTGAGCTGTTAGAGCAGTGTGCGGCAGAGGACCGCTGGAACTTTGTAACGGACATTTTGATCCGCTATAAAGACCTGAAGCGTATTTACGGCTATAAGCTGAAGGGTTACTGGAACAATATATCTACGGTGGAATCCTATTATCAGACGAATATGGATTTCCTGAAGCCGGAGGTGCGCCAGTACTTCTTTAAAGAAGAGCCTCGGATTTACTCAAAGGTGGATGATCTTCCGCCTGCCAAGTACAATGAGGGCTCGGATGTTCGCAATTCGCTGGTTGCCAGTGGTTCGATCATCAATGGTAAGGTAGAGAATTCCATTCTCTTTAAGGAAGCGTTTATCGGCAAAAATTGTATCATTAAGAATTCAATCATTCTCAATGAGGTATACATAGGAGATAATACACATATCGAAAATTGTATCGTGGAGAGTCGTGGTACATTAAAGCCGAATATGTACTATTTTGGAGATGGACAGATTCAGATTGTTGTTGGGGAAAGCAATCGATACGGGATTTAATTTGGGGTGTAACAAAATTTTGCATTGAAGCTGTGAAAGTACTGAACAGTTAAAAGGGGGTTAGAACAAATGGAGATTACGGATATCAGAATCCGTAGATTGGAAGGCAGTAATAAGATGAAAGCAATCGTCTCGATCACGATTGATGATGAATTTGTTTTACATGATATCAAGGTTGTAGATGGTGAGAAGGGATTGTTTATTGCGATGCCCAGCAAAAAGACGGCGGATGGAGAGTACCGCGATATTGCACATCCAATCAAGACGGAGACCAGAAATCGTATCCAGCAGATGATTTTGGAGCGCTATGCACAGGAGCTGGAGCTGGCGGCAGAAGGGTAGAGGACGAAAAATGATGAAAATTCAAGGGTTGTCGGATGACAACCCTTGAATTTTGCGAAAAACTAAGCTAAACTAGAGACATTGTTGTGGCGAAAATAGGAGGATCTATATGAGTAAACGAAAAGCCGTTATTCTGGCAGCAGGTAAAGGGACACGCATGAAATCAGACCTTCCGAAGGTAGTACACCGGATAAATGGGAAATGTCTGGTTGATTATGTGATAGATGCGGCACGCGGCGCAGACGTGTCTGAGATCTGTCTGGTTGTAGGGTATAAACATGAGATTGTGGAGCGGGAGATCATGAATCGTGATGTCAGTTTCGCCCTGCAGCCGGAGCAGCTGGGTACCGGTCATGCAGTAAAGTGTGCGCGGGAGTTTTTGGGAGATGACGGGCAGACGCTGATCCTGTTTGGTGATACGCCGCTCATCACGGCACAGACGTTGCGGCAGCTTTGTGAGTATCATGAAAAAAATGGGAATGCCGTGACGGTTCTTTCGGCAAAGGTTGACGATCCGACCGGATACGGGCGGATTATTCGTGATGAGCAGGGATGCTTTGTGAAGAGTGTGGAGCATAAGGACGCAAATGAAGCAGAGCTTGCGTCACAGGAGATCAATTCCGGTATGTATATTTTTGAAACGGCTGAGCTGAAGGCTGCATTGGACCTTATCCGGCCGAATAATGCACAGGGTGAATATTATCTGCCTGATACGCTCGCCATTATTAAGGAAAAAGGATTGAAGGTGGATGCCTATGCGCTCGATGATGCAACGGATATCACAGGGGTTAATGACCAGATACAGCTTGCAGAAGCGGCAAAAATTATTAAGGAAAGAGGATAATATCATGTTTGTGATAGCCGGACTTGGTAATCCGGATAAAAAGTATGAAAAGACGCGCCATAATGTGGGATTTGATGTCATAGATGCGATGGCAAAAAAATATAATGTAGAATTAACAGAGAAAAAACACCGGGCGCTTTGTGGCAGCGGCTATATTGCGGGGCAGAAGGTACTGCTTGTGAAGCCGCAGACCTACATGAACCTGAGCGGTGAGAGCATACAGGCGATTCTGAATTTCTACAAGCTGGATGCAGAACGCGATCTGCTGGTTATCTATGATGATATCAGTCTTGCACCGGGACGTATTCGCGTGCGGGCAAAAGGCAGCGCCGGAGGGCATAACGGCATCAAGAACATTATTGCGATGACCGGTACGCAGGGTTTTGCCCGTATTAAAATCGGTGTCGGCGAAAAACCGCAGGGGTGGGATCTGGCAGATTACGTTCTGGGACATTTTTCGAAGGAAGAACGTGGGCTGGTAGAAGATGCCTTTACAGATGCAATCGAGGCGGCAGAGATGATTTTGATGGATGATCTGGCAGGGGCGATGAACAAATTTAATGGCAAAAAGTGATTGCAGGTCTCAGGAGACCGGATCAGAACAGGAAAAGTGATGCAGGCATTTTTGAATCCGCTGAAAGAGTGGAAGGATTATGAGGCAATTGAACGAAAGCTGCCTGATTTAAAGGGCACAATAGAAATATCCGGGTGTATGGATGCGCAGAAAGCCCATTTGATCTATGGAATAGGCGGACAATCCTACAGCCGGTTAATTGTCACGTTCCAGGAGCAAAAGGCGAAGGAATTTTATGAGGACTATCGTTTTTTTGATGAGGATGTGTTGTATTTTCCGGCGAAAGACGTGCTCTTCTACCAGTCTGATCTGCGAGGAAATGCGCTGACCCGGGAGCGTTTGACCGTGCTACAGGCACTTTTGGAGACACAGCGCGTAGCTGACGATGATCGGCGTGAAGCATCGGTAGAGGCACATACAGATCGGGAGACTAAAACGGTCACGGTGATCACAACATTTGATGCGCTCATGAACAGGATGAGTACACCGGAACAGTTCCTGAACGCGACCCGAAGTTTTGCGGTGGGAGATACGATCGATGTCCAGAAGCTGAAAAACGAGCTGGTGGCGATGGGCTACGAGCGGGAGTATCAGGCAAGTGCGCCGGGACAATTTGCCGTCCGTGGAGGCATCATAGACATTTATCCGATGACGTCAGAGCAGCCCTTACGTATGGAACTGTGGGGAGATGAAATCGATTCGATCCGCACATTTGACGCGGAGAGCCAGCGTTCGGTGGAAGATGGGATGCAGGAGAGCTTTACGCTCTATCCGGCCAGTGAGTGGGTACTGTCGGAACAACAAATAGAATCAGGATTAAATAAGGTAAAAACGGAAGCAAAGGAGCTGGAGAAAACATTTAGAAGCCGCCAAAAGACGGAAGAAGCGGCAAGAATACGACAAATAGTGGCGAATTTAGAGGAAGAATTGACGGAACTTGGCGGCGCTGCAAATTTGGATTCGTTTCTGGGCTATTTCTCTCGGGATCAGGTATCTTTGCTTGATTACATTGACCGGGCGAATACGATTTGTTTTTTGGATGAACCGGCAAGACTCATGGAACAGGGGCGTAGTGTGGAACTGGAATTTTCGGAGAGCATGAAGCAGCGTCTGGAGAAGGGTTATATCCTGCCAGGGCAGGCGGATGCCCTGTATGGGGCAGCGGATGTGATGGGACGTCTGCAGCAATGCCGTTGTATTGCCCTTTCCACACTGGAGCAGCGTGTGCCTCAGCTTGTCATGGAGCAGCAGCATCAGATCCAGGCCCGTACGGTCAATGCCTATAATAGTAGCTTTGAACTTTTGATCAAGGATTTGAAACGGTATAAGAAAAATCAATTCAAGGTTATATTATTGTCTGGATCGCGGACCAGAGCCAAACGACTGGCAGAAGATATCATGAATGAAGGGGTCACATGCTTTTATACAGAAGACAGAGATCATTGTCTGCAGCCCGGTGAGATCATGGTACTGTACGGAAAGGTCCGGCGCGGTTATGAGTATCCGATGCTTTCTTTTGCGGTGATCACAGAGAGCGATATTTTCGGCACTGAGAAGAAGAAAAAGAAGAAGTACAAGCGCTATGAAGGCGAGCATATCCAGAGCTTTGCCGATCTTCATGTAGGAGATTACGTGGTGCATGAAAATCATGGACTGGGCATCTATCAGGGAATTGAGAAGATGGAGGTCGGTGGTACGACAAAAGACTACATGAAGATTTCCTATGCGAAAGGTGCAAATCTTTATATTCTGGCGACACAGTTAGACCTGATTCAGAAATATGCCGGAAGTGATGCAAAAAAGCCAAAACTTAACACGCTTGGCACACAGGAGTGGAATAAGACCCGGGCTCGTGTACAGGGCGCAGTCAGAGAAATTGCGAAGGAACTGGTGGAGCTGTATGCGGCACGTCAGCAAAAGGAAGGTTACGTGTACGGCCCCGATACGGTCTGGCAGAAAGAATTTGAGGAAATGTTTCCCTTCGAGGAGACGGAGGATCAGGTGAATGCCATCGAGGAGACAAAGCGGGATATGGAGAGCCCGAAGATTATGGACCGGCTCATCTGCGGGGATGTAGGCTACGGTAAAACAGAGGTGGCGATTCGCGCTGCATTTAAGGCTGTGCAGGAGGGCAAACAGGTAGTGTTCCTGGTGCCGACAACGATCCTTGCGCAGCAGCATTACAATACATTTGCGCAGCGCATGAAGGATTTTCCCGTGACAGTCGATCTGCTGTGCCGGTTTCGCACAGCTGCCCAGCAGAAGCATACGATCGAACAGCTGAAAAAGGGTATGGTGGATATTGTGATCGGTACCCACCGCGTGCTGTCAAAGGACGTAGGGTTCAAAGATCTGGGGCTGCTCATTATCGATGAGGAGCAGCGGTTTGGTGTGACGCATAAGGAAAAGATCAAGCAGATGAAGAAAAATGTCGACGTTCTGACGTTGACTGCGACACCGATTCCGCGTACATTGCACATGAGCCTGATTGGAATTCGTGATATGAGTGTGCTGGAGGAGCCGCCGATGGACCGTCTGCCGATCCAGACCTACGTGATGGAGTACAACGAGGAGCTGGTGCGGGAGGCAATCGCCAGAGAACTGGCGCGGGGCGGACAGGTGTATTATGTGTTTAATCGTGTCAATCAGATCGCAGATGTGGCGGCGAAGATCTCCGGACTTGTGCCGGAAGCAAATGTGGCCTTTGCCCATGGGCAGATGAAGGAGCTGGAGCTGGAACACATCATGTATCAGTTTATCAACGGAGAGATTGATGTACTGGTGTCAACGACAATTATTGAAACAGGACTTGATATCTCAAACGTCAATACGATGATCATACAGGATGCGGACAACATGGGACTCTCACAGCTCTATCAGTTGCGTGGGCGTGTGGGACGAAGCAATCGCACAGCGTATGCGTTCTTTATGTATAAGCGTGATAAAATGCTGAAGGAGGTGGCGGAAAAGCGACTGGCAGCGATCCGGGAGTTTACGGATCTCGGCAGTGGTTTTAAGATTGCTATGCGGGACCTGGAGATCCGCGGTGCGGGTAATCTGCTGGGCGCGCAGCAGCACGGACATATGGAGGCGGTGGGCTATGACCTCTACTGCAAGATGTTAAATGAGGCGGTGAAGGAGCAGAAAGGTGAACTGCCACAGGCGCAGTTTGAGACGACGCTTGATATAGAGATTGATGCATTTATTCCTCCGTCATATATCCCGAATGAATATCAGAAGCTTGATATTTACAAGCGGATTGCCAGTATTGAGACGAATGCGGAGGGAGACGAGATGCTGGATGAGCTGATCGACCGCTTTGGCGAGCCGCCCCGCTCGGTACAGAATCTCTTGTCGATTGCAAGGCAGAAGGCAAGCGCGCATCAGGTCTATGTCACGGAGATCACGCAGAAGGGGGATACGCTGCGTTTTGTGCTTTACGAGCAGGCTCCGGTCGACCCGTTACAGATACCGAAGCTTGTTGAAAAGTTTGATGGAGCGGTGATTTTTGTGCCGGACAAGACAGCGCCGTCATTTTTGTACAATATGAACTATAATAGCAGGCAAAAGATGAAGAGTGCGCTGGAGGCGGTTGCGGTGTTCTTGGAAGAACTGACAGCCTTGTTCCCAAACCTCTATATCCGTTCGTGAACTGATAGTTGTGAAAAAACAGTGAATTGCTTGCGTTTGTACACGTGAGGTCTTATAATCATACCGAGACGGAATCTGTATGGTGTGGGTTTCGGAAAAAAGGTGTAAAAACTTAGGAGGACAATACAATGAAATGGAAAAGAATATCAGCGCTTCTTCTGGCGTGTGTGATGACAGCAGGTGCGCTGACCGGCTGTGGAGCGGCAGATCCGCAGGAAGCGGTGGCGACAATCAACGGGACACCGATCAGTCTTGGACTTGCAAATTTTGCGGCACAGTTTACGGCCGTGGATTATGATACTTATTACATGTCTTATTTCGGACAGGATATGTGGTCATCGGATCCTGGCGGAAATGGTGAGACAATGACGGATTCCGTAAAGGAAAATACGCTGGAAACGCTGGAGGAATACTGCCTTCTGGAGCAGCATATGGAAGATTACGGCGTGGAGCTTACAGATGAGGAACTGCAGAAGGTGGAGGATGCGGCAGCGCAGTTTGTGTCTGACAATAATGCGGAGGTACTGAAGCTGTTGTGCTCCAACAATCAGGACTATGTGAAAGAGTTCCTGCGTCTGAACCTGATCCAGAAGAAGATGCGTGACGCAATCGTGGCAGATGTGGACACGAATGTGCCGGATAAAGACTGTGCGCAGAAGACAATCAGCTATGTGCGTGTGAATAAGACGGCGTCTGCTTCTTCGGATAAGGAGACGGATGATGCTGAGGAGAAGACAGATGAGCAGAAGGCTGCTGAGGCAAAGGAAAAGGCAGAAAAGATTCTGCAGGCAGCATTGACCGGCAGTCAGGAGGATCCGCTGCAGGCGGCGGCAGATGACAACGATGCCAACAAGGCTACCTGTTCTTATGGTACTTCAGATTTGAATGAAGATGATAATTCTACCTACCTGGAGCTGGAGGTGCTTCAGGCTGCAGAAAAGCTGGGTGAGGGTGAATTTGCCAAAAATCTGATTGAGACAGACGACTATTTCTATATTATCCGTATGGACAGCCTGTTTGATCAGGAGGCAACCGAAC
The DNA here is from genome assembly GCA_022771765.1 of Lachnospiraceae bacterium. Taxonomy (GTDB): domain Bacteria; phylum Bacillota; class Clostridia; order Lachnospirales; family Lachnospiraceae; genus W0P33-017. The sequence goes on from JALELN010000099.1 coordinate 14,529, forward strand.
AGAAGCGCGCATCTATTATTTCTGATCGAGAGGATGACATGTATCAGAAGGCATTGGACGGCTATAAAGAGAATGCGGAATGGCAGGTGAATGATAAGATCTGGAAGACGGTAAATTTTGATACGATCTATACAAAGCCTCAGACACAGCCCCAAACGGATGCGCAGGCAGATGAGACGGAAGATTCTTCCGCAGACGCAAATGACGATATAGATTCGGATGCCGATACGAATGAGAGCGCGGATATAAATGCCGCTGCTGAGGAATAATAAATAATAGAAATTAAACAGAGAGTATATAAGAGTCAGGAACCATTAGTTCCTGACTCTTTTCGGAGAAATGGTTATGAGGAAACTGCTGGTTTATTTAAAAGATTATAAAAAGGAATCTGTCATTGCGCCCCTCTTTAAAATGCTGGAAGCATTTTTTGATCTGTTGGTGCCGCTGGTGGTGGCATCCATTATTAACAGGGGTATTAAAAACGGAGATAAAAGTTATATTTATCAGATGTGTGGTGTGCTCATACTGCTGGCGGTGGTAGGACTCGTATGTGCGATATGTGCCCAGTATTTTGCGGCGAAGGCCGCGGTAGGTTTTGCGGCGAAGCTTAGGCATGCGCTGTTTACGCATATCCAGTCATTGTCCTTTACGGAACTGGACACGCAGGGTACTTCTGCGCTCATGAACCGCATGACGAGCGATGTGAATCAGCTTCAGAACGGTGTAAACATGGCATTGCGTCTGCTGCTGCGCTCCCCGTTTATCGTATTCGGGGCAATGATTATGGCATTTACGGTCAATGTGCAGGCGGCGTTTACGTTTGTAGTTGTCATACCTATACTTTTTGTCATTGTTTTCGGAATCATCCTTGCGACATTGCCGCTATACCGGAAGGTGCAGGACCGGCTGGATCAGGTACTGCGCCGCACGAGAGAGAATTTGAGCGGCGTGCGCGTTATTCGCGCATTCCACAGAGAAGACGAGGAGACACAGAGCTTTCAGGCAGATAATGAAGTGCTGAGGAAGGAACAGATCTTCGTTGGGAAGATTTCCGCGCTTATGAATCCGCTCACTTATGTGGTGATCAATCTAGGTGTCATCGCGCTGCTCTGGAATGGCGGGGTAAAGGTGTCCGTCGGCGGTATGGAACAGGGGGATGTGGTGGCGCTTCTGGACTACATGTCACAGATTCTGGTGGAGCTGGTAAAGCTCGCCAATACGATCGTACTCCTGACGCGTGCCATGGCAAGCGGAAGACGTGTGGCGGGAGTTCTGGAGGTGGAGAGCTCCATGCAGTTCCCGGATCAGCCGGTGCAGGTGCCGCGTGTAGATGACGGAGAGGAAATGATCGGTTTTTCCCATGTGGATCTCACTTACGCAGGAGCGGGGGACAAATCGCTGGAGGATCTGAATCTTTCGATCAAAAAGGGACAGACGGTGGGCATTATCGGCGGCACCGGGTCAGGCAAGACTTCTCTGGTACACCTCATCGCGCGGTTTTATGACGCGACGGGCGGAGAGGTACGCATCGCCGGACGGGATGTAAAGACATACAGCAAACAGCAGCTCTGTGATCTGGTGGGTATCGTTATGCAAAAGGCGGTGTTGTTTCAGGGAACAATCCGGGAGAATCTGCTCTGGGGTAAAAAGGATGCCACGGAGGAGGAATTGTGGAAGGCGCTCTCCACTGCGCAGGCGAAGGAGATCGTGGAGGGTAAGGCAGACGGTCTGGAGGAAATGGTGGAACAGGGCGGACGCAATCTGTCCGGTGGACAGCGGCAGCGACTCGCCATTGCGCGCACTCTGGTGGGGCAGCATCCGATACTGATTCTTGATGACAGCTCATCGGCGCTGGACTATGCGACAGATGCGAGTCTGCGGATGGCGGTTGCGCAGCTTGATCCGAAACCGACCGTGCTCATCGTTTCACAACGTGCGGCGTCTATATTATATGCAGATTTGATAATTGTGATGGATGATGGAAAAATTGTGGGTCAGGGAACACATGAACAGCTGTTGGATACTTGCCCGGTCTATCGGGAGATCTACGATTCACAGTTTGATCACCGCGGACAGGCGAAGGGAGGTGCGTGAGTCTTGAATAAGGATAAGCAGAACAATTTTAAGCGGGAAACAATAGGGAAGGTGCTGCGTTATGTGAGTGGCTATTGGTATTATCTGGCTGCGAGTATTCTGCTGGCGCTGGGAGTGGTTGTGCTGACGTTGTCAGTGCCGCTTTTAACCGGTGATGCAATTGATTGTATTGTCGGGGTGGACAAGGTGAATTTTGCCGCTTTGATAAAGATACTTCGGCTGATTGCGGCGGTTATTATCATCAATAGTATGGCGCAGTGGGCGATGGCGCGTTGCAATAACCGGCTTACCTACAGTGTGACAAGAGATATTCGTGATGATGCGGCGGCAAAGCTGCAGCATCTTCCGTTAAAGTATCTGGACGGACATTCGCTCGGAGACATTACCAGCCGTATGATCTCGGATGTCGACCAGTTTGCCGATGGTCTGTTGCTGGGCTTCACACAGCTTTTTACCGGTGTCATTACGATATTTGGAACGTTGTTTTTCATGCTGCGTGAAGATGCGGGGATTGCATTTGTGGTGATCGTCGTGACACCGCTGTCACTGTTTACGGCCAGCTTTATTGCAAAGAAGACCTATCATATGTTTCAGGAACAGGCGCGTATTCGCGGGGAACAGACGGCATATATGGATGAGATGGTTCAGAATCAGAAGGTTGTTCAGGCCTACGGGCATGAGGAAGAGACCCAGGAGGAATTTGACGAGATCAATGACCGGCTGGAGAAGTGCTCGAAAAAGGCTGTGTTTTTCTCCTCTCTGACAAATCCGAGTACCCGGTTCGTAAACAATATCGTGTATGCTGCAGTAGCGGTATTTGGTGCGTTGTCTGCAGTGGCAGGCAATCTGACGGTTGGTCAGCTCTCATGCTTTTTGAATTATGCGAGCCAGTATACCAAGCCTTTTAATGAGATTTCCGGTGTGATTGCAGAACTTCAGAATGCGATTGCCTGTGCAGCGCGCGTTTTTGAACTGATGGAGGAACAGCCCGAGCTTGCTGAGGATACGGACGCCGTGCGGCTTTCTGATGTAGAGGGTTATGTGGATTTGGAGCATGTGTATTTTTCTTATACAGACGAACAGCGCCTTATTGAGGATTTTAACCTGCATGTGAAACCGGGACAGCGTATTGCTATTGTCGGTCCCACCGGCTGCGGGAAGACGACGCTGATCAATCTGCTCATGCGTTTTTATGATGTCAGGTCAGGTAAAATATGCGTGGATGGTACAGATATCCGCCATGTGACGCGGGAAAGTCTGCGGGAGAGCTACGGTATGGTGCTGCAGGAGACATGGCTGCATTCCGGCACGATCCGTGAAAATATCTGCATGGGAAAGCCGGATGCCACCGAGGAAGAGATGATTGCAGCGGCGAAGGCGAGCCATTGTCACAGTTTTATCAAACGGTTGCCACAGGGCTATGACACTCCGATGGGTGAGGATGGCGGAGGACTCTCCCAGGGGCAGAAACAGCTGCTTTGTATCGCGCGTGTCATGCTGTGTCTTCCGCCGATGCTTATTTTAGATGAGGCGACCAGCTCGATTGATACGCGCACGGAACTGAAGATCCAGAATGCGTTTGCGACGATGATGCAGGGAAGGACAAGCTTTATTGTGGCGCACCGGCTGTCAACGATTCAGAGTGCGGATGTGATTTTGGTTATGAAGGATGGTCATATTATTGAGCAGGGGAATCACGATGAACTGCTTGCTGCCGGAGGCTTTTACGCCACCCTGTATAATAGTCAGTTTGTAACAATTTAGAACAGGTCGGAGCGGTACCGCGCAGACCGTGAGAACATGATTCAGTAGTACAAAAATGCCATTGCAAAGCAATTTTCATGCATTTTTGCAACGGATCTGTGAAGGTACTGAACAGATCCGTCAGTTTGCGCATTAGACACGCACGGGCCGTGTTGCGGTGCATACTATAAACTAGAATTTCCGACAGCCGAGGCAGGCATTACTTTCCATATTTACAAAGTGGATGAAGATTGCTATAATTGTAGGAACAGTGGGTCATTACGTGTATTTCTATTGACAAACATTCGCGATGCCACTATAATTACGTGGTTTGTGTATGAAATTTTATTGCAGAGGTGCAAGATGGAACAATATGTGATTAAGGGTGGAAACCCGTTAGTTGGAGAGGTTGAAATCGGCGGTGCAAAAAATGCTGCGCTGGCGATCCTTGCCGCGTCTATTATGGCGGATGAGACGGTCACGATTGATAATCTTCCGGATGTGCGGGACATCAATGTCCTTCTGGAAGCAATCAAGGGGATCGGGGCGATAGTAGACCGGCTCGATGCGCATACGGTGAAGATCAATGGAAGCACGATTTCCGGTATGAGTGTCGATTACGAGTATATAAAGAAGATCCGTGCTTCTTATTATCTGCTGGGAGCACTGCTCGGCAAGTACAAGAGAGCAGAGGTGGCGCTGCCCGGAGGGTGTGATATCGGAAGTCGTCCGATTGATCTGCACTTAAAAGGATTTCGTGCGCTGGGTGCTACGGTGGACATACAGCATGGTCTGATTGCGGCACAGGCAGAACATTTGAAAGGTACTCATATCTATCTGGATAAAGTGTCAGTCGGGGCAACGATCAATATCATGATGGCGGCAGCAATGGCCGAGGGAAAGACGATCATTGAAAATGCAGCAAAGGAGCCGCACGTTGTGGATGTGGCAAACTTCTTGAATAGTATGGGTGCAGGTATCCGAGGAGCCGGAACCGATGTGATTCGTATTGTTGGTGTGGAAAAACTGCACAAGACCGAGTATTCGATTATTCCCGATCAGATAGAGGCAGGAACATTTATGTTTGCCGCGGCAGCGACCCGCGGAGACGTGACTGTAAAAAATGTGATTCCAAAGCATCTGGAGGCAACAACGGCAAAGCTGTTAGAGGTAGGCTGTGAGGTGGAGGAATTTGATGACGCGGTGCGCGTGGTCTGCGCAAAACGGATGCACCACACACAGGTGACAACACTTCCGTATCCCGGATTCCCGACTGACATGCAGCCGCAGATGGCTGTAATTCTCGGAATTGCCGAGGGGACCAGCACGGTGACGGAGAGTATTTTCGAGAATCGCTTCAAGTATGTGGATGAGTTGACCCGCATGGGTGCCAATATTAAGGTGGAGAGCAACATCGCCATCATTACCGGTGTCGAGGGATATACCGGCGCAAGAGTGAGTGCTCCGGATCTGCGCGCGGGAGCAGCCCTTGTGATCGCGGGCCTGGCAGCGGAAGGCATCACCATCGTGGATGATATATATTACGTGGAACGCGGTTATGAGCATTTTGAAGAGAAGCTTGCAAGTCTCGGTGCCCAGATCGAGAAGGTGAGCTCAGAGAAAGAAATCCAGAAATTTACATTGAAAGTGTCATAATATGACGCATGATGATAAAAACCCGTGTGGCAATGCCGCACGGGTTTTTGAATGTTCAAAACTATACGATTGACTGTATGTACAGTGGCGAGGATGCGAGATCAATGCAGGAACCATCGTTCAGCTGTACCAGCGGTTCGGACAGGGAATTCTGATTCAGTAAAATGATTTTTGCGGCCTGACCGTCGCTTAGAATCACGCGGTTGTTCTGATAGGTCGTTGCAATATGACGCAGGAACGTCAGCAAAAACTCGGTTTTGTATTTGTGGTAGCCGTCCCGTTCAAATTCGCGGATGACCTGGAACGGACAGAGCGGAGCGCGGTATTTGCGGGCGGCTGTCATTGCGTCGTAAACATCGGCAATAGCGACAACCATGGCAAAATCGTCTAACATGATCTCATCCACCTGCATCGGATAGCCGCTGCCATCACAACGCTCATGGTGCTGCAGGGCAGCTTTTTTGATGCGGGAATCCATTTTCAGATCCTTGATCAGGTCATATCCGGCACGGGGGTGCCAGCGAATCTGCTCAAATTCCTCGTCGGTCAGCTTCCCCTCTTTATTCAAAATCTCTGATGGGATCGTGATCTTTCCGATGTCGTGTAAAAGACCGGCAATGACAAGGTTGTCCAGATCAGAGCTGCTCCATTTCAGCCATTTGCCGAGAATTCGTGAGATCATCGCAACATTGAGGGAATGCGAATAGACACTGTCATCGCTCGAACGCAGATTGTGAAGCATGTCAAAATACTGAATCACGGTCTGTCCCGGGGTGATCAGTGATTTGACACCCTTTAACATCTCATCGAAATCCATGGGTTTCTGCTCAAATACAAATCCTTCGAGCTGATCCCTCAGCATCTTTGTTACCATCGTTGAGTGCAGAGAATATTCCTGAAAGGATTTGCTTCGCTTGACCTTCTGTGAATAGGCAATTTCATTCTTAGGGGTCGTGATTTCGGGCTGGGGTTCTGCTTTTTGGACTTCCGGTGTTGAATGGCCGAGCTTCTGTGCCATGGCAGCCTGCAAAGCAGCCTGAATTTCCTCCTCTGTCAGAATCGAAGTCTCATCGATACAAGCTGAATCGATGCTGTAAAACTCCATGCGCGAAATTAATTGTTTGGTTAAGGTCGTTCCTGCAGGAACAAGCTCCTGCCCCCGCTTGGTTTTGACGGGCTCGGTTGTGACCATGCCCGGTTTTAAGTCAGATATCTTAATTTTCTCCATAATTGTATTATCGCATGAAAGGGAAATTTGTCAATAAAATAGTGGGCATGTTTTCCAAAAAAGCTGAAAAAAATAAAATATTCGGTTGAAATGTTATAAAAAGACAGATAGTTAAAGAATAAGATGGCAAAAAGAAAGTAGAAAAAGTAGAAATAGGGTGTTGACTTATACTGATAAATAGAGTATGGTTAGGACAAACAGCATAAAATAATATCCCTTATTCAGAGTGATGGAGATACATAGGATCTGTGAAGTCACGGCAACCCCATGATTGGAAGGTGCCAACCTGAGCGAGAAATCGAACAATAAGAGGATTTGATACCGCAATCAATCCGCTTATTTCAAGTGGATTTTTTTTATGGCATGTTTATCTTGACTATATGTTTATTTTACGATTCCAAGGAGGAAATAAGATCATGGAAAAATTATTGTTTACTTCAGAGTCAGTGACCGAAGGACATCCCGATAAGGTATGTGACGCTGTCTCTGACGCAATTCTTGACGCTTGTATGGAGCAGGATCCGATGAGTCGTGTGGCGTGTGAGACTGCATGCTGTACCGGTTTTGTACTCGTGACCGGCGAGATCACGACAAAGGCGCAGCTGGATATTCCGGCGATCGTTCGCCAGACGGTGAACGAGATCGGATATAACGACGCAAAGACCGGGTTTGACGGAAATACCTGTGCAGTGATGGTTGCCCTTGACCGGCAGTCTACAGACATTGCGATGGGTGTGGATAAGGCACTGGAGGCAAAGAAGGGCGATCTTACGGATGATCTTGATACCGGAGCCGGTGATCAGGGAATGATGTTTGGTTATGCAACCAACGAGACAGAGGAGTATATGCCGTACCCGATTTCTCTGGCTCACAAGCTGGCACATCAGCTCACAAACGTGCGCAAAGACGGCACTTTGAAGTATCTGCGTCCGGACGGAAAAACACAGGTTTCCGTAGAGTATGACGAGAACGGCAAGCCGAAGCGTTTAGAGGCAGTTGTACTGTCCACCCAGCATGACGATGATGTGACCCAGGAGCAGATTCACGAGGATATTAAAAAATATGTGTTTGATCCGGTTCTTCCCATTGAGTTGATTGATGAGAAGACAAAGTTCTTTATCAATCCGACCGGCCGTTTTGTGATCGGAGGACCCCACGGAGACGCAGGTCTCACCGGACGCAAGATCATTGTCGACACTTATGGCGGCTATGCGCGTCACGGCGGCGGGGCATTCTCAGGAAAGGATTGCACAAAGGTAGACCGTTCCGCGGCATATGCGGCTCGCTATGTGGCTAAGAATCTGGTTGCAGCCGGACTGGCTGATAAGTGTGAGATTCAGTTGTCTTATGCCATCGGTGTCGCACAGCCCACTTCCATCATGGTAGATACCTTTGGAACAGGAAAACTGGCAGACGACAAACTGGTTGAGATCGTGCGTGACAATTTTGATCTGCGTCCGGCGGGAATTATCAAGATGTTAGATTTGCGCAGACCGATCTACAAGCAGACGGCAGCATACGGACATTTCGGAAGAACCGATCTGGATCTGCCCTGGGAGGCTCTTGATAAAGTCAATGTATTAAAGGCTTATTTATAAAATTTTTAGAAATGTTCAGGTGAAAACATGTTATAATAGGATTGGCATAGAGAGCCAATCCTATTTTGCATCACAGGAAATTCGATGGAATGACGGAGTGACCGAGGAATGAAACAACGAACAAGACTTTTAATCGCTTTCTGCACAATTATTTTTGTGCCGATTGTGCTCGTGGGGGTTGCATTTTACAGCTTCCGTCACATTCAGATGAAGGAACTGCAGGAAAATTATGGCATAGAGGCAACCGATTACACCTATCTTTTGAATACGGTGCAGCTGTTAAATCGCTATACGGAGGAAAATTTTGAGACGCTTCTGGAGTTGGCGGACACCAATCCGGAGCAGCTGGAGGATGTGACATATCTGAAGCAGGTGGATGAGGCGCTGGCAGACAAGAATTCGTACCTTCTGGTGCGCAAGGGCGCTGATATTTATTTCCTTGGCGGAGATAAAGGATATACGGTTCCGGCCTATCTGCCGGAATATGTCGGAGGCAGCAGCGAGCAGGATCTGGGTGTCTATGTGGATAATGCGGATCATGCTCTGATCAAGCAGGTGGATTTCCTTTTTTCCGACGGCGCGGAGGGAAGTGCATTTATTATCAGTAATGTCCGGGAAATGATACCGGAGATGAAAAAGATGATTATTGATATGGTTGTTTCCGTAGTGCTGATTTTGATTTTTACCGCCAGTATGATGGCAATCTGGATCTATAGCGGGATGATCAATCCCATCCGAAAGCTGCAGATTGCGACTAAAAATATTATGGAGGATAATCTGGATTTTACAATAGAGGCGGAGACCAACGATGAGATCGGAGAGCTCTGCCGGAATTTTGAGGAGATGCGGAAACGCTTAAAAGACTATTCGGAGGAGCGTTTAAATAACGAAAAGCAGAGCCGCGAGCTGATCAGCAATATTTCTCATGACCTGAAAACACCGATTACGGCCATCCGTGGATATGTGGAAGGCATCATTGACGGTGTTGCGGATACACCGGAAAAAATGGATCACTACATCAAAACGATCTATAACAAGACGAATGAGATGACGCGTCTGGTCAATGAGTTGACGCTTTATTCACAAATCAATACAAACCGGATCCCGTATAACTTTAATAAGATCAATGTGTCGGATTATTTCAGAGATTGTGTGGAGGAACTGTCGATCGAACTGGAATCGAAAAATGTATCGCTTCAGTACATGAATTATGTGTCGGATGACGTTGTGATCATCGCTGATCCGGAGCAGCTGGGGCGCGTGATCAACAATATTATCAGTAATACGCTGAAATATCTGGATAAGCCACAGGGCTTGATCCATATGCGCATCAAGGACGTGGGGGATTTCATACAGGTTGAGATTGAGGATAATGGGCGCGGGATTGCTGCCAAGGATTTGCCATACATTTTCGACCGCTTTTACCGGGCGGACGCGTCGCGCAATTCCGCCACCGGCGGCAGCGGTATCGGGCTGTCCATTGTGAAAAAGATTATTGAGGATCACGGCGGAAAAATATGGGCGACTTCCAAACCCGGAATTGGTACGATCATGTATTTCGTGATTCGCAAATATCAGGTGGCGGAGCCGTCGGTGGAAAGTACGGACGAATAGGAGGCTTGAGATGAAGAAAATACTGATTATTGAGGATGAACCATCAATCGCAGAACTCGAAAAGGATTATCTGGAGCTGAGTAATTTTGAGGTTCAGATCGAACAGAATGGACGTGTTGGTTTGAAACGCGCACTGGAAGAAGAATTTGATATGTTTATACTCGATTTAATGTTACCCGACATGGATGGATTTGATATATGCAGGGAGATTCGGAAAGAGAAAAATGTTCCGATTCTCATGGTGTCTGCCAAGAAGGATGACATTGATAAGATTCGTGGGCTGGGGCTTGGAGCGGACGATTATATCACCAAACCTTTTTCGCCGAGTGAGCTGGTGGCGCGTGTGAAAGCGCATCTGGCACGTTATGAGACGCTGACTTCTGCCGATTTGACGAAGAATGATGAGATCAAGATCCGGGGTATCCGGATTGACAAAACTGCGCGCCGCGTGTGGGTCAACGATGAAGAAAAAGCCTTTACGTCAAAGGAATTTGATTTGCTGACATTTCTTGCGGAAAATCCGAATCGGGTCTTTTCAAAAGAGGAATTATTTAGTACAATTTGGGAAATGGAACCGGAAGGAGATATAGCGACAGTTACGGTACACATTAAAAAGATTCGCGAAAAGATCGAATATAATACCGCCAAACCGCAGTATATTGAAACTATATGGGGTGTGGGATACCGGTTCAAACTATAATACATGACAGGAGGGATAGCGGATGAAAACAATACTGGTTGCAGATGACGACAAATTAAATCTGAACAATGCAATGAAGATTTTAACACCGGTGTACAAGGTAATTCCTGTACCGTCCGGAAAGATGGCATTGAATTACCTGTCAAAAAATATTCCGGATCTGATTCTTTTGGATGTTCTGATGCCGGAGATGGATGGATTTGAAGTGATGCGACAGATCCGGGCAAATAGAGAATGGGCAGATATTCCGGTCATTTTCCTGACTGCGGATGTGAGCCCGGAGACATGCGAAAAAGGCGGCGCACTTGGTGCGGCGGGCTTTATGGCAAAGCCGCTGGAAGCGGCGCGCATGATTTCCGGCGTTGAGGCTGTGATCGGAAAATAATGGAAAATTATTGATTTCGTCCATACATAGACAAAGGCGGATAGAACTTCCAGAGAGATTTTATGGCGCAGCGTACATACTACCTATATGAGCGGACGAAATAAAAACGGGAATATTTTTCAATGGTATCAATGGATCAGACTGATAGGGATTACCCTGGCGGTATATGTGATGATGGAATATGTGCTGCCGGTGGTATTCCCTTTTTGTATTGGATTTGCAGTGGCATTCATGTTGTACCCGCTGCGTAGGTGGATTCAGCGCAGGCTGCGCCTGAAACGCGAACTGGCGGGTTTTGTGGCATTGTTTGCCGGCATCTGCGCAGCAGTGCTGGTGGTAGGCGGTGTTTTGTATCTGCTGCTGCTGGGCGGCAGTTATGCGGGAAAGTGCGGACTGCCGGATGTACTGCTCTCACAGGGGCGCACGATGTGGAATACCTGTTGTGACCGGCTGTACACGCTGACCGGACACTGGGTCATGGAGCCGGATGACTATCATGTGCTGATTGACACGGTACAAAAACGCAGCTTTCGCTTTGACGCGGATGCGGTGATGTCTAACTGGAAGCATGTGAGCGCGCAGACACTGCGGCTACTCGCTTACGTACTGGTTACGGTTGTGAGTGCTTTGCTGATGCTGGACGAGTTTGATGAACTAAAAAGGCATGTGAGACGCATTGCCAGACGCTTGTTTCATGCCGGCTTCGGACTGACGCTGCGCAAGGTGGGCTGGACCTATGTGAAAGCGCAGGCAATTATTATTGGCACGATTACGGGGATCTGTGTGCTGGGACTTTTAGTGGCGCGGGAGCGTTTTTGGCTTCCTGTCGGTGTGGCGATCGGTATTTGTGATGCGTTGCCTTTTCTTGGCACGGGGATCTGTTTTCTGCCGTGGGCTCTGTGGCGTATTCTGAGCAGACGGTATGTGTCGGCATTGTGGTTTGTGGCGTTGTATATTATCACCAGCTTTACGAGGCAGAGTCTGGAGCCGAAGCTCATCGGGGAAAAAATAGGTGTGCCGCCGCTGGCAGTACTTATCAGCGTTTATGTGGGTGTCAAAGTGTACAGCAGAGGCGGTTTTTTATTGGGCCCGGTCAGTGCTTTTTTGATCTGGCAGCTATACAGTGATGATGTGGCAATGGAGGATGCTTATGAGAGTGACGAAACAACAGACGGAGAGGATGATCTGCTATGAGGACGCGGAGGTGATCGTAGTGCATAAGCCGCCGTTTCTTGCAGTGGAGACCCGCGATCCCAGACAGCAGGATCTGCTCACTCTGCTCATAAACCGCCGCACAGCAAGAGGAGAAGTGGCATATATAGGCGTTGTACACCGTCTGGATCAACCGGTGGAGGGTTTACTTGTGCTGGCAAAGACCAGGGAAGCGGCAGCGTTCCTAAGCAGCAGGCTTCGGGCGGGAGATTTTTCTAAGGAATATCTGGCAGTTGTGCAGGGGGTGACGGAGGAGTCCGGCACCCTTGTACATACGCTGAAGAAGGATGGAAAGACAAATACCTCTGCGGTTGTTCCTGAGGGAACTGTGGGGGGAAAAGAGGCACGGCTCAGCTATAAGCGGCTTGCTGCGGCAGATGAGAAAAGTCTGCTGCGCATCCGTCTGGATACGGGCAGGCATCATCAGATTCGTGTGCAGTTGGCCGCAATCGGACATCCGCTTGTGGGGGATGCGAAATATGGTGACAGGGGCAATGGAGGAAAAGCTGGCGGCAGCTCTGCCGGAAATGTGTGCACGCAGACCGGACAGCCACTTGCGCTCTGCAGCTGCAGACTGGTTTTTACGCACCCACGTACAAAAGAGATCATGGAATTTCATACTCTGCCTATGGGGGCAGGCTTTGAGGAATGGAAAGGGGCACTCGGATGAACCGGGTGCCCTTCTTTCGACATCAAATGAGTTTCAATTATATGGGAGCGTGTGTGGGGCATGCTCCACTCACAGATAAATGGAAATTAAATCGTAATTAAATTATATGCACTGGTTCCGAGGCCGATTTTTTCTGCGTGTGCAATGCAGGATTTCCACTCGGTATCAGGGTGTGTCATGTGGAAGTGATCGTGGCCTTCTTCGTTGCCCAGTTTCTCAATATTTTCGCTGAGAATGCTGCCGGCAATCGGCGGCTGTGCGTTGCACAGATCTGCACATGCCTGATCCAGGGCAACCGGATCAAAGGAAGCCAGCATGCCGACATTCGGTATGATAGGGATGTCGTTCTCTGCATGGCAGTCACAATTGGGTGACACATCGCAGATGAGCGAAACATGGAAGCACGGACGGTTCTGGCAGACAGCCAGAGAGTACTCGGCGATTTTGTAGTTTAACATCGTGATCGCATCAGCAGAATCTGTTGCGATCGCATGCTTCGGGCAGGTCGCTATACAGCGCTCGCATCCAACACATTTGTTGTGGTCGATGGTTGCCTTGCCGTTTGTGATGACCGGAGCATCATGTGCGCAGATATTTGCACAGGCTCCGCAACCGATGCAGTTTTCCGGATGAGCAACGCTCGGCCTGCCATCACAGTGTTGCTCCTTCTTGCCTTCGCAGGAACCGCAGCCCATACCGATATTTTTCATTGCACCGCCGAAGCCGGTTGCTTCGTGACCTTTAAAGTGAGTGAGGGAGATAAAGATATCCGCATCCATGACTGCGCGGCCGATTTTAGCCTCTGTGACGTAATCCCCTTTTACCGGAACTTTTACTTCATCCGTGCCCTTTAAGCCGTCTGCGATCAGTACATGACAGCCGGTCTGAAGTGGTGAAAACCCGTTCACATAAGCGGTGTCAAGATGATCCAACGCGTTTTTGCGGCTGCCGACATACAAGGTATTGCAGTCTGTCAGAAACGGTTTGCCTCCAAGCTCCTTTACATAATCGGCAACTACCTTTGCATAGTTAGGGCGCAGGAACGACAGATTGCCATACTCGCCAAAGTGAATCTTAATTGCAGCGTATTTATCCTTAAAATCAATCTGTTCAAAGCCGGCGGTTTTCATAAGCCGGTGGAGCTTCTGCAACAGGTTTTCATGTTCGGTCGCCTTGAAGGTGGTGAAATAAACAGGTGCCTTTTCCATTATAAATGACCTCCTCTGTAAAAAAAGTAAGCTAAAGTTAAGTTTAGCGTATTGAGAGAGAAAATACAATTTATTTTTTAATGTTGTGGAGCACCAAAGTCACTTTTTAAATCCGGAGTATGAAGAGCGGAAACAAGAAAGCAGAGGAAAATGCAGAAAATGAGGTTGACAATCCCCGTTTAGCGGTTATAAAATAGGCACTAGCTGGACACAATCCTAATAAATAATAGAATAATCGTAATGATTTTGCGTTGAAGAGGAATAGTACGGAACGGACGTGCCTTACAGAGAGGAGATCAATGCTGAGAGATCCCCGGTGACGAGTCCCGGAACCTGCCTCGGAGCTTTGTGCGAGCGCTTTCGGGCAGTCGAAGCACAACGTGGCAGCCGCGTTAAGGGTGAATCGAGTGTATGTATGTGAGAGAAGATACAGGTCAGATCGGGATAAACAGAATGTTGCCTGTGAGAACGGATCGCGTCACATATATGAACAAGGGTGGTACCGCCGAGAGAATCGGTCCCTGTGTGAGGGATTGATTGTTCCGGCGGTTTTTTGTACCGTTCAGAGGCCAGGCGAATGCCTCTGAACAATGACGGAAAGAAATTACAAAAAGGAGAATTATCATGGCAAAGGAAAAGAAATTAGTAGAGCAGATCACCTCCATGGACGAGGATTTTGCGCAGTGGTACACGGATGTCGTAAAGAAAGCAGAACTGATCGATTATTCATCTGTCAAGGGCTGCATGATCATCAAGCCCGCAGGCTATGCGATCTGGGAGAATATCCAGAAAGAGCTTGACCGTCGCTTCAAAGAGACCGGCGTGGAGAATGTATACATGCCGATGTTCATCCCGGAGAGTCTGCTGGAGAAGGAAAAGGATCATGTGGAGGGCTTCGCGCCGGAGGTGGCATGGGTGACCCATGGTGGACTGCAGCCGTTGCAGGAACGCTTGTGTGTGCGTCCCACATCCGAGACGCTGTTCTGTGATTTTTATAAAAACCTCATTCATTCTTATCGTGACCTGCCGAAAAACTATAATCAGTGGTGTTCGGTTGTGCGCTGGGAGAAGGAGACAAGACCGTTCCTCCGCTCCCGTGAGTTTTTGTGGCAGGAGGGACACACGATTCACGCAACCGCGGAGGAGGCGCAGGAACGTACTCTGCAGATGCTGAATGTGTATGCAGACTTTTTGGAGGAAGAGCTGGCAATCCCTGTGATCAAGGGACAGAAGACCGAAAAAGAGAAGTTTGCCGGCGCTGAGGCAACTTACACGATCGAGGCGCTCATGCACGACGGAAAAGCGCTTCAGTCCGGTACAAGCCACAACTTTGGTGACGGTTTTGCCAAGGCTTTTGATATTACTTATACAGATAAAAACAACCAGCTTGTACATCCGTTCCAGACTTCATGGGGCATGACAACCCGTCTCATCGGCGCAATCATCATGGTACACGGAGACGATTCCGGTTTGAAGCTGCCGCCGCATATTGCGCCGGTACAGGCGATGATCATTCCGATCCGCCAGCAGGCAGAGGGCGTCTTGGACAAAGCAAAGGAAGTACTTGAGGCACTTGGCGCGAATGGCATCCGCGCGAGACTGGATGATTCCGATAAGTCTCCCGGCTGGAAATTCTCCGAGCAGGAGATGCGTGGAATTCCTGTCCGTATTGAGCTGGGACCGAAGGATATCGAGGCAGGTCAGTGTGTCGTTGTCCGCCGCGATACGAGGGAAAAAATTGTCATGGGATTGGACGAGGTTGCTGAGAAGCTGCCGGAGCTGTTAGAGACGATTCAGAAGGATATGTTCGAGCGCGCAAAGGCACATCGCGATGCTCATATTACCGATGTGACCACCTATGGCGCCTTCAAGGATGCGGTGGAGAACAAGCCGGGCTTTATCCGCGCAATGTGGTGTGGTGATCAGGCCTGTGAGGATAAGATCAAAGAGGAGACAACGGCGACCTCGCGCTGTATGCCCTTTGAGCAGGAGAAGATTTCAGATGTATGTGTCTGCTGCGGCAAACCCGCAAAGAAGCTTGTTTTCTGGGGCAAGGCGTACTAATTTGCAATTCTCTGCTGCCAGACAACGGATTGCGTTAGGCTATCTCCGCGTGAACCCGTCGCACAAACGGCTGCCAGATGCTGTTGCACAGAGTGCGGACGCGTAATTCACAAATTGTCACCTTGCTCAGTTAGGTGAAATGGAGAGCCTGCATTTATGTTTTTCGTAGTGGAGATTTCCGCGCCTAAGTCCGCCCGGAGTATTTGGCAGGTCGTTTATGCGACCGAATGAGTATAGAGCAGGGGATGCAGCAAGTGTGAATATGGCTGTGACCTTTGTATGGCGAAGTGCGAGCGCAAAGATAACCTTTTGGTAATATAGCTGGAAGTCCCCGGCTATGTGTGTGAAAGACACATCGAGCCGGGACTGAAGGGACAGCGAGGCACCGCCATGCAATCGGAGCAGTCCATATCGCACTTGCTGCGACCCTTTCTTATATTTGTGGAGCATAACCGACTGGCAATCTCCGGGTGAATGAAGGCACCGCAAAAATGTAACGATAAGGAGCATGCATGAGAATAGAATTACCGGATCACGTTAAATTTATCCTGCACACATTAGAGGAAAACGGCTACGAGGGCTATGCGGTCGGCGGCTGTGTGCGTGACGCGCTGCTGGGGCGTGTTCCTCAGGACTGGGATATCACTACGAACGCGAAGCCGCTGCAGGTAAAGGAGCTGTTTCGCCGAACGATCGATACCGGTCTGCAGCACGGTACAGTGACGATCATGCTGGATCACACCGGCTATGAGGTGACGACCTACCGCATTGACGGCGTGTATGAGGACGGCAGACATCCGAAAGCGGTGAGCTTTACCGGAAGCCTTTCGGATGATCTCATGCGCCGTGATTTCACGATCAATGCGATGGCGTACAACGAAACAGAGGGACTGGTGGATCTCTTTGGCGGAAGGGAGGATCTGGAAACAGGCGTGATCCGCTGTGTCGGAGAGCCGAAAGAACGATTTGCGGAGGACGCGCTTCGGATGATGAGGGCGATCCGCTTCTCTGCGCAACTCGGGTTTACGATCGAAGAACGCACCTTTGAGGCGATACGTGAACTGGCTGCTACGATCCGAAAAATCAGTGCGGAGCGGATTCAGACGGAGCTGCTAAAAACATTGACCAGCGCGCATCCGGATGATGTCCGGCTCTTTTATGAGACTGGCTTGAGCCGGTGTTTTCTGCCGGAACTGGATCACATGATGGAGACAAACCAGCACAATCCGCATCACTGTTACAGTGTCGGTGAGCACACGCTGCACAGTCTTACGGAGGTGCCGCCGGATAAGGTGCTGCGGCTGGCAATGCTTCTTCACGACGTGGCAAAACCGGTCTGCAAAACGATGGATGAGGAGGGGATCGACCATTTTCACGGGCATCCCGTGCAGGGTGCCGAGATGGCGAGAAAGATTCTGCGGCGATTGAAAATGGACAATGAGACGACTGCGCGGGTCACACAGCTGATCCGATGGCATGACGACAATCCTCCGCTCACCGAACGGAATGTGCGGCGCGCGGTCTGCCGGGTCGGTGCGGCGCAGTACCCGGATATCTTTGCGGTCAAACGTGCGGATATCCGTGCGCAGAGTGACTATCAAAAAGAAGAAAAACTGCACTATGTGGACGATTATGAGGCGCTTTATCAACAGATTCTGGAGAAGAGACAGTGCCTGTCCATCCGGGAGCTGGCGGTGAATGGCGCAGATCTTCTGGCGGCAGGGGTGCCGCAGGGCAGGGAAATCGGTGAAAAGCTGCATGAACTGTTGGAGCTTGTGCTGGAGCGGCCGGAGTGCAACACGAGAGAGTATCTGCTCTCACAGATCTATAAGGAATAAAAAAAGAACCCCTTTCATAAGATTGGAGAGGACGGGGAAACGCGTCACTTAAATCTATTGGAGGGGTTTCTTATGTATTATCGAGCAGAGCAGATTCTGAGTGCTTATCCGAAGGAATTCACAGGAAATATGAAAGGACGGGGGTCCATTCTGTGCGCTGACAGCGAGGGAATCTATCTGCTGAAGGAATATACGGGTTCTGTGCACCGTCTGGAGCTGTTGGAGGAGACACTGACCTATCTGAAGGAGCATGGATTTTTGACGGAAGAACTGGTGAGAACAAGAGAGGGGGCACTGTGTTACACAGATGTGGACGGCGTGTCCTACTTTTTACGGAAAACCTTTCAGGGGCGCGAATGTGATACGCGAAATACGGAGGAGATACTTTGCGTGACCAGACATATGGCAAAAATGCACGACTTGCTTGCAGGGTGTCATCCTGCGTGTGAAGCAGATCGAATTGTGACACCGCCGTCAAGTCTTGCGGGAAAACATACGCGGGAATTGAAAAAAGTAAAGAACTATGTGCGGGCAAAAAAAAAGAAAAATGAGTTTGAGAGTGAGTTTTTGCGCGCTTATGAGCACTATATGAAGCAGGCAGACAAAGTGCTGGAGCTGGAGGAGACACAGCGGGTGCCGGAGGGAGCGGCACAGCTTTGCCACGGAGATTTTAACCAGCACAATCTGCTCTTTACCAGAGAGGGACTGGCGGTGACCGGTTTTGAAAAGCTGCGTTATGACCTGTGTGTATCGGATCTGGCCAATTTTATGCGAAAAATACTCGAAAAGCACAATTGGAGCAGTGGGCTGGGCATGGATATGCTGATGGCGTACAATGCGGTCCGGGAGCTGGCACCGTGGGAAATGCATCAGATTTATCTCAAGCTGCTTTATCCGGAAAAATACTGGAAGATCGTCAACCACTATTACAATGCGAGAAAGACGTGGGTATCTCTGCGTGATATTGAGAAACTGTCACGCCTCTCTGAGCAGGAAGAGAAGCGCGAGGAGTTTTTATCGATGTTGTTTTATCTGATAAAATAGTTTATAATAGCAAATATGAGCAGGCAATTTTTACAGATGATAATGACAATTTCATGTGTGCTGCTGCTCTGTGGCTGTGGCGCAAAGGACAGCGGTACGATCACGATGGAACAATATCCGGAGGTTGTCACGCAGACAGAGGAGACTCCCAATGAACAGGCAGATGCAGTGGAGGAGGGTGAAACGATCCGGACAGACGGAAAGCTCTACGTGGTCCTTTCTATCGATACTGAGGAAAAACTCATTGGGCTTGGTGTGCCGGATTCGCCGCGGACGCTGCAGTACGGTTATACGCGTGCGACACAGATGCTGGATGACCATGGGCAGTTTATGTCTACTGCCAGACTGACACCGGGACGGGTAGTGACGATCGGAGAGCCGGACGATGATGCGAAACTCACGGCAATACAGCTCGCCAAAGACGCGTGGTATCAGGAAAACATCACGCGATATTCCGTAGATCCATCGCTTCATATGATTGTCATCGGTGACACAAAATATAGATATGACGACCATTTACGGGTATTTTCAGGAGATCAGGAAATATCTTTGGATCAGGTTGGTGAGAACGACGTGATCAGTGTGCAGGGTCTGGATAAACAGATTTTGTCTGTTCAGGTGACGACCGGTCATGGGACGATTGCGCTGATGAATACGGAGTTGTTCGAGGGCGGCTGGATCAGTCTTGGCACAAAGATATATGCAAAGATTACACCGGATATGACGCTTGAAGTGCCGGAGGGCAGCTATGAGTTGTCTGTAGCAAATGATGGCTATGGTGACAGCAAGATGGTTGAAGTGGAACGCGAACAGGTGACAACGGTTGATCTGGATGAGTACAAGGGAGAGGGCCCGAAAAAATGTCTGGTAACTTTTGAGATACATGTGGCCGATGCCCTGCTTTACATTGACGGTGAACCGGTGGACTATGAGGAACCGGTGGAGCTTCGGTATGGTGTGTATCAGCTGACAGTGATTGCGGATGGTTTTGAGACCTGGGAGCGTCAGCTGGTGATTCATTCAAAAGAGGCGACGATTCAGATTGGTGAACCGCAGCTTTCAGGGGAAGGAAATACTTCCGAGGAAGACAGTCATTCAGATCATGAGAATGCCCGGAACGTGACTGGCAGCAGTATCATTGCTTCGGACGCGGATGAGGCAGAGCATTCGGATGGCAGCGGGACAGGCACAGACGGGGAAACAGGGACAGGCTCTTCGGATGTGGAGGGCAGCAGTACCGGCGACTACAGCGACTATCTGGACACGCTCACAGATCTGATAAAATCGCTGGTGGATCTGAAAGAATGATTGTAGCTGTTTGAAGCGAATTCGGATCATTTATGTTCACAGGCTGCGATGCGGCTTGAAAATATAGTATCTGTAAAGGTAGTGAACAGATACAGGTTATATTATTATAAGTATACAGGAGGGAATGATATGGACTACAAGGCAATGTATGAGGAATGGCTGCATAACCCGTATTTTGACGAAGAGACAAGATCCGAGTTAAAGGCGATTGAGGGGGACGAAAAAGAGATTGAGGATCGCTTTTACATGGATCTGGAGTTCGGTACGGCAGGACTACGCGGCGTGATCGGAGCAGGAACGAACCGCATGAATATTTATACGGTGCGCAAGGCTACACAGGGACTGGCAAACTATATTCTGGGTGTAGGAGGAGAGAAAAAAGGTGTTGCAATCGCTTTTGATTCCCGCCACATGTCACCGGAATTTGCGGATGAGGCAGCACTGTGTCTCGCGGCAAACGGCATCAAGGCATATGTGTTCGAGAGCCTTCGTCCGACACCGGAGCTGTCTTATGCAGTCCGTAAGCTGGGATGCATTGCGGGTATCAATATTACTGCCAGTCACAACCCGCCGGAATACAACGGATACAAGGTATACTGGGAGGATGGTGCCCAGATCACACCGCCGCACGAC
>JALELN010000011.1 GCA_022771765.1 Lachnospiraceae bacterium
CTTGTCAGGCTAAGAATATTTTCCACTAATGATTTCAACCAGTCCGCATCCTGATAAATGCCTTTTAAAAGCGTTTGCCGTTTATCCTCTTTCTCTGTCATATCCATTAACATTTCCGCAGATCCCATGATTCCGGAAAGAGGCGTTCTCAGATCATGAGAAATTGCCCGAAGAAGATTTGCCCGCTCTCTTTCCCGTTCCATCCGCTGTCTGTCTCTCACTCTTTCAATGGTAACTTCAATACGTTCCAATGCAAGGGCAATATTTTCGATCATGGAATGGATCAGTTTCTTGTTCGCAAAGAGTTGGTCTTCTGATACCTTTCTGTCAATAACGATCACTGCCAAAAGTCCGTTCTGCCCATTGACCGGAAAGCTCCGGCTTTCCTCATTCTCTAAATATTCCGTTCGCAGATTCGTAAATTTCCTGCGGATCTCATCAACATCTGTGATCCTTCTGTGGAGCTGCTCTGTCTCAAGCTGTTGGATATAGATCGGTTCTGCCTGTTCGCCTACATAAACACATCCCACATTTGCCTGCAGCAGTCTGCTCATGCTCTCTACCGCGATCTTTAGCACTGCCTCGATATCAGCTGCATCAGACAGCTTGCTGGAAAGCATATACAGTGTCTGGCTCTCCACGCCTTTTCTGGTAGCTTCCATAGTCATCAGCTTTTCCTTTGTGGTGAGTGCGCTGGTGATCAGAGCCGTGATCAGCATAACGCAAAAGGTGATCATATAGCTCGGATCATTGACCGCCAGCGTATGATAAGGTGCCGTAAAAAAATAGTTAAAGCATAACAGAGACATGACCGAGGACAGAATCCCATAAAAATATCCTGTTGTAAAACGTGCCACTAAAAGTACTGCAAAGATATAGATCACGACGATATTTGTTTCGGGAAATCCTGACTTTACAAATAATAACCCCAGCAGAGTTGCCCCACCGACAACTGCCAGTAATTTTGCCAGATCGATCATCCACAGTACATATTTTTTGTTTTGAACCAACAAGAACACCTCGTTTCATTTCCTTTTTCACCAACGATTTTTTTCTAATCCCTCAAGCACCCAATGGGCACTACATACACGCCATCCTCTCTTCGATACGCATAGTCACCTACCGCCGTTAAGACCATTAAAAACGCCGGAGATTTCATCTTATCAGTATCGATTTTTCCTGCTAGTTGCTTTAATGTCTTCACTCCATGCTCGATTGCCTGATCACCACCAAGCTTTATCTCTATCAGACCATAACTCCCATTTCTGAGATGAACCACTGCATCACACTCCAGACCACTTTTATCCCTGTAATGGTAAACTCCACCGCCCAAAGCATCTGCAAACACGCGCAGATCCCTGATACACATACATTCAAACATGAGACCAAATGTATCCAGATCACCGATGAGATCATCCGGTCCCAGTCCCAATGCAGCGACACCAATAGACGGATCGGTAAAATAGCGCGTGTCTGATGTACGGATTGCTGTTTTTGACCGAAGGTTTGGATTCCATGCCGGCATGTCTTCTACCACAAAAATCTTTTTCAATGCATTCACATAGGATAATACGGTGTCCTCGTCCAGCGTGTCAGCATCATTTGCCATCATATCTGCCTTTAACGTTGTATTCGGAACCTGTGCTCCCTGATTTCTGGCATAGGATCTCATCAGTGTTTTCACTCGCTCCGCATCCCGCTTTACACCATCCACACGCGAAATATCCTGATTGATAATTGCATCGTAATAATCATACGCCTGCTCCAGTGCGATCTCATCTTCCAGAAATGTTGCACGGGGCCATCCACCTCTGCATACCAAAAATGCAATCTGTTTCAAATTTATCGGATTGATCGCCGCAATCTGCTCCGGTGATTGGAACAGTTCCGAAAGCCTTACACTGCCATTTGATTCTCCCGATTCAAAAAGACTCATCGGACGCATACGCACCCATGCAAATCTCCCGGTTCCGGTATGCTGTACCTCATTCATGCTTGCCGGAACAGCAGAACCGGTCAAAATAAACTGACCTTCCTCATTTCTGTGATCCACCTCATATCGCACAGCATCCCACAGCTTTGGAGCAATCTGCCATTCATCAATCAAACGTGGCGTCTCACCCTCCAACAATAATGAGGGATTGATCTCTGCCAGCATCAGATTTTGTTTCATATTGTCCGGTTTCGACATATACAAAACACTTCCGGACAGTTCCTCGGATGTCGTGGTCTTACCACACCATTTTGCTCCCTCGACCAAAACAGCGCCTTTCCCCTTCAGCTTCTTTTTTATCACCTCGTCTGCGATTCTTTTCTTATATGCCTTCACCCATGCTACCTCCAAACACAATTTAACCGTCTTGAATAATTACAGTATAACCACATATTTTCATTTTATCAATACTTTTCGGTGATTTGGCACTATTTTGTTCGGTGATTTGGCACTATTTTGTTCGGTGATTTGGCATTTCAACATTCTGGTTCTTTACAAAATATCAAATTTCATTTCGCTGTCACTTTAATCAAAGCTTCATGCATTACAACCATAACAATCATGATGACGAATAGATATAACGGTAATAGCGCCACATTGATGACATTTGCTATCACGCCGAACAATGGCGGCATAGCCAATGTACCCATATAGGCAAATGCCATCTGAACACCAATCACTGCCCCAATCTGATCATCTTAATATCTGAAAGCTTCATGGTAATGAATCCGCTGATTGCTCTTCCAACAGTAATACCAATATAGAACATAGAAGCAAAACTCGCTGCTGTTTCAATAGGTATGCCTTTGTAAAGATTCAGATAGGAACTGGCCCACAGGCCTGCCGTCTGCTCAATTGCACAAAAGCCAGAAGTTATGAGTGGTAGAAAAACCAAATAAAGCCAAGGCAGTCATGGCAACACTTATCGCAGTTACCTTTCCGGTACCAAGCTTCAGTGTCAGTCTGTCACTCTGCAGACTCGAAACGATCGTCCCTGCCGCAATGATTGCAGATAGAATCCCTGCATAAGAAAGAGGAACCCCAAACTCCACATACATATCCGGCCATGCGGCTCCAAGCATGGAATCCGGTAAGCCCAAACTGATAAACGCTAAATATATAATAGCCAAAAGAAGTTGAAATATCTTGCTACCTCCTTCATATTTGTAATATAATAATACCATCATTATGCACAAAGTAAATATGACATTTCAGTATTGATATATAATAAAACAACTGTTTCACTTCCGCAGATATTTCGCCGTGATCGTGTCCGCGTGCTCCATCATCTCTATCGGAGTTCCTGTAAAGACCACTTCTCCGCCGGAAGTACCTCCGCCCGGTCCGATATCAATGATGTAGTCCGCCAGCTTCATGACATCCGTGTTGTGTTCGATGACGATCACCATGTTTCCGCGCCGGATCAGGCTGTCCAGCCAAATTTCGCTCATGTTTTTGTATTGTAGTATTATTATTCGCTCATGTTTTTGTTGTTTGCTCAATTTATTCGCTCATATTTTCGTATTTCCAGTTGTATTTCATGCAAAAAATGGATATACTATAAGCATCATAAGACGGCACACGGAGGCGCACATCATGTATCTGAAACGAAAAATAGACTGCTTTTTAGACCAGTGGAAAGCCGATCCTGACCGCAAACCACTCATTGTAAAGGGACCTCGCCAGATTGGAAAAACAGAAAGTATCCGAACCTTTGCCCAAAAACATTATCAACATGTGATAGAGGTTAATTTTGTGGAAGAACCAAAATATAAAATGATCACTGTTGACGGCTACAAGACCGATGATATCATCAAAAACATTTCACGTATTGATCCGACCAAACAATTTGAGCCATCAAAAACGCTCCTGTTCTTTGATGAGCTTCAAGAATTTCCGGAAATAACCACCTCTCTGAAATTTTTTGCACAGGACAGACGATATGATGTGATATGCAGTGGTTCAATGCTTGGTATCAATTATCAACGCATTGAAAGCAACAGTGTTGGATATAAGACAGATTACGAAATGTATTCATTGGACTTTGAAGAATTTCTATGGGCAAAGGGTTATTCCGCCGATATCGCCGAAGAAATGCTGGAACATATGAAAATGCAAAAACCTTTTAATGAATTGGAACTGACCATCTATCATAACCTGTTCCTTGATTATTGTATTCTGGGCGGCATGCCTGCTGTAGTGAGAGAATACATCACAAAAGAAACTTTTGAGGGTTCTCTAGACATTCAACGACAGCTTTTAGCTGATTACGAAGAAGATATCAGAAAATACGCTCAAGGCGTAGATCAGACAAGAATACTCAATGTTTTTCGCCAGATTCCGGTGCAGCTTGCAAAGGACAATAAAAAATTTCAAATCTCTAAAGTAGCTTCCGGGGCGCGTTTCAAGGACTATCGCGGATGCATCGAATGGCTGAATGATGCCGGTATCATTAATATCTGCTATTGTATGCACATGCCTGAGCTGCCTTTGAAGGGCAATTACGACGATACAAAATACAAGATTTATTTTGCTGATACCGGCCTTTTGGTTGCAATGCTGGATGAAGAAGCACAGGATGATCTGCGTGCACACAAAAATCTGGGAGTATACAAGGGCGCACTTTATGAAAACATTGTAGGTGAGGCACTCGTCAAGAGTGGATATGGACTCTATTATTATAAGCGGGAAAATTCCACATTGGAAGAAGACTTTTTTGTTCGCACAGCCTCTGACCTGATTCCTATCGAAGTGAAAGCAGTGAACGGCCGTTCAAAGTCCCTGCGCACTCTGATCGACAGCGGTAAATACGAAGACATCCGCTCCGGCATCAAATTTACCGGCGGAAATATCGGATATGAACAGAATATTTATACCTTCCCTTATTTCTGTGCATTTTTGTTGAAACGCTATCTAAAGGAAATGTCATTGTAACGAAAAAGATCAAGCGGTTAAAACCGCTTGATCTTTTTTGTTGTATTTTTCTCGAACTCGACGTCTCGAACCTTTAATTTGAACACGCGCTTGAAATAGTAATCCGTCAATCCGATAAAATCTGCCAGCAACTTGCTGGTGTAGCCGTGAAAACAGATCACGACTCTCTTTTTGTCTCCACTTTCCTTGATCGCCGGCAGATAAGTCGCATGCAGCTTCAATCCGTCATAAGCTGTCACATAGACCTCTTCATGGGGCTGCGCAAAGGCAAACGCCTTTCGCTCTGCTAAAATATCCGAATACTGTGACCAGTCCGTGCCGGCCATCTTCATCGTGCGCTCCACAATAGCATTCTGCCGGATCATGGTTCTTCTGTAAAAATACGCGGTTCCTGCTGCACTTGCCGCTGCCAGCGCACCGGCTGCTGCCAGCCCTTTTTTGAATACACCCATAGATGATTCCTCCTTGTTATTACTTTTTCTTCTTTTCTACCTTCTTCTCCAGTTTTTCCTGTTTCTCTTTTTCCTTTTGTTCCTTTTTCATCTGCTTCTGCTTGTGCTCAATGATGTCTTTTAAGCGCAACGCTTTATCAATGTTGCCCTCCACCTTGAGTTTCTGTACCGTGAACGCCCAGACCGGATCCATCTTTCCCTCGGCAATTTTCAGGAAAATATCCGGAGTTGCAGTGAACATCGCGTCTCTGTCGTAATACTCATACGGCTCTACGGAAAGCTCACCATCCTTTACCTCCACGTAAAAGATACCGCCGGCTTCCTCATCCTCAATGTTAAACTGAAATGCCAGATGCTCTCTGATGTCACTCAGATCAGCTCCCATAAACTTGTTCTTAATCTCATAGAAAAATTCTGCGTATGTCATAGCGTCCTCCTCTTTTTTCGACCATTGGTCGATCTTATTTAATGTGATTATATCACCCGTTTCGACCAGCGGTCAGTTATGAAAACTGCAAAAAAATATGAAAAAATCTTGTTTGGAATTAGATAATATGATACACTCTAAGATATTTTTTAAAAGATAAGAAAGGCGCACACGATCATGCCGGAACCTAATAAATCAGAAAAAATTCTCGATGCTCTGCAGCACCTTCTGGAAGAACGAACTATTCAGCACATTTCCGTGAGTGACATCGCTGCCAAAGCCGGAATCGGAAAAGGAAGCATTTACTATTACTTTGACTCCAAGGATTCCATCGTTGACGCATTAATTAAGCGCAGCTATGAAAAACCTCTGCAGACTGCAAAGACACTTGCTACCCAGACAAATATATCTTCCTTCACACGGATGGCTATGCTCTTTCAGGCGTGTCAGAGCTCCTCTGCAATCTTTTTGAGACAAAAACAGCATACATCGGCAAGTGCGCAGGATCTCGCCTTTTTGCATCAGAAATATTTAAGTTATGTGATCTCTGAATTAAAACCCGCCCTGACGGAGATCATCTCTCAGGGGATTGAAAGCGGAGAGATCCACTTCGACTACCCTGCCGCACTGGCCGAGATCGTACTGATTGTCATTGCGGTAAAATTCGA
>JALELN010000112.1 GCA_022771765.1 Lachnospiraceae bacterium
GAGCGAAAGATCGACATCGAGCCGGACTGGGTACATCTGGGTATGACACCGGATGGTATCGCGGTTAACTCCTATTTTGCAGAACATCCGGAGATGATTCTTGGTCATATGGAGTATGATGCCAGAATCTACGGACAGGACAGCAGATATACGGTCTGTGTCAATGACGATGAAAACTTCAATCTGTATGAAGCACTCAACCAGGCAATCAGCAAGATCCGGGCACAGATGACGGATTTTGAGCGGATCTCCGATGAGGAGGAGAAGACAGCTGATATCATACCGGCTGATCCCGATGTGAGAAACTATACTTACACATTTTTTGAAGGAAAACTGTATTATCGGGAAAACTCGGAGATGATCCGGCAGGAAGTATCCCAAGCTGCAGAAGAACGCATCCGGAGACTGGATGAGATCAGACAGATCACAAGAGAACTGATCACCATTCAGATGGAGGGCTGCAGTGAGGAGGAGCTTGCAGACAAGCAGAAGCTATTGAATGTCAGATATGATCAGTTTGTGGCACAATTCGGTGCGATCACTTCCAAAGCGAATAAGATCGCGTTTCGGGATGACAGTGATTACCCGTTGCTCTGCAGTCTGGAGGAAGTAAGTGAAGATGGAGAGGTGCGAAAAGCGGATATGTTTTACAAGCAGACGATCAAAGCAAAAACCGTCATAGACAGAGTTGAGACAGCAGTGGAAGCATTGAATGTCTCGGTCAATGAGTTTGGCTATGTGAATCTGCCATATATGCTCAGTATCTATGAGACGGACAGGGAAACGCTGATCAATGAACTTCAGGGACTCATTTTTCTCAATCCTGACCGTTACAACGAGAATAATCCGGATGCAGGCTGGGAGACTGCGGACGAATATCTTTCCGGAAATGTCAGGGATAAGCTGCGGCTGGCAAAGGCGATGGCTGCCGATACGGATCATCCGCAGGCAGCACGTTTCGCACAAAACGCACAGGCGCTCGAACAGGTGCAGCCGGAATGGATCGAGGCATCCGATATTGATGTCAAGATTGGAACGACATGGATCGAGCCGGCAGATTATGAGCAGTTCATTTATGAGCTGCTGAATACGCCCAGACGGGCAAGAGCAATACGAAGTCAGTATATGAACACGGGAATTCAGATTCATCTGAACAAAATGAGCATGGAATGGTTCATCGAGAATAAAGCAATGGATAAGCATTCAGTGGCTGCCACAAAGACTTATGGTACAGGCCGCATGGATGCTTATTCTATTTTGGAGGAAACACTGAATCTGAAAACAGTGACTGTCCGGGACCGGATTGATGACGGTGACGGAAAATACCATTATGAGGTCAACAAGAATGAGACCATGCTGGCCAGAGAGAAGCAAAACCTGATGAAAGAGAAATTCAAGGAATGGGTGTTTTCGGATCCGGAGAGAAGGCAGAAGTATGTGGAGTATTACAACGAGACATTCAATAACATTCGTCTGCGTGAGTACGACGGAAGCCACCTGCAGTTTCCGGGTATGAACCCGGAGATTGAGCTAAAGCCGCACCAGAAGAATGCAGTGGCAAGAATTCTTTTAGGCGGGAATACGCTGCTTGCCCACTGTGTAGGTGCCGGAAAGTCCTTTGAGATGATGGCAGCCTGTATGGAGCAGAAGCGGCTTGGACTTGCAAATAAGACGATCATGGTGGTGCCCAAACCCCTGATCGGACAGACAGCAAGTGAGTTTCTCCGCCTTTATCCATCGGCAAACATCTTGGTTGCGACAGAACGTGACTTTGAAAAGAGCAGGCGAAAGCAGTTTGTATCAAGGATTGCGACCGGCGATTATGACTGTATCATCATGTCGCACTCACAGTTTGAAAAGATCCCGATCTCGGCAGAGCGGAAGGAGCGCATGTTAAACGAGCAGATTGAGGAAATCAGCTATGCGATCGATGAGATGAAAGCGCGTAACGGTGAGAGGTGGACCGTCAAACAGATGGAAAGCCAGAAGAAAAAACTGGAGGAACAGCTAAAATCCCTGACGGACGAGAGCAGAAAGGATGATCTGATCACCTTTGAGGAACTGGGTGTGGACTCCATCATGGTGGATGAAGCACACAATTTCAAGAACCTTGCGATTTTCTCGAAAATGAACAATGTATCCGGTATCAGCAGCTCCGGGGCAAAGAAATCTACGGACATGCAACTGAAATGCCAATATATTTCTGAGATCAACGATGGCAGAGGCATTGTGTTTGCAACCGGTACACCGATCAGCAATACCATGTGCGAGATGTATGTTATGCAGCTCTATTTACAAAAGCAGGCGCTGGAGGAAATGGGAATCCACCATTTTGATTCCTGGGCAGCGAACTTTGGAGAGGTGACGACAGCATTGGAGCTTACGGTCGAAGGAAGCGGATTCCGATTCAAGAGCAGATTTAATAAGTTTACGAATCTGCCGGAACTGATGAACATTTTTCGCGAGGTGGCAGATGTACAGACCGCAGATATGCTGAATCTCGATGTTCCGGCGCTCAGAGGAGGAAAACCGATCATTGTGGAATCAGAACCGGACTGGTATGTGCGGCATGTGATGGATGATTTTGTAGTAAGGGCAGAGCGTATCAGAAACGGGGGCGTTGATCCGAGTGAAGATAATTTCTTAAAGATCACGCACGAGGCAAGACTCCTGGGTACGGATGCAAGGCTGCTTGATAAGGATGCGCCGAATAATCCCGATGGCAAACTGAATAAGGTTGCAGAAAATGTATGGAGAGAGTACGAAAAAGGAAATGCTGACGGTCATATCGGCTGCCAGCTTATTTTTTCGGATATCGGGACACCGGGACCGGACAAGGACTTTACGATCTATGACTATCTGAAGGAAACACTGATCGGATACGGCATTCCGGCAGAGGAAATCGCATTCATTCATGATGCAAAAACAGATGCGCAGCGCGATGTGCTGTTCAAGGAAATGCGGACAGGAAAAAA
>JALELN010000152.1 GCA_022771765.1 Lachnospiraceae bacterium
ATAGACTTTTTGTTAAGCATATGTGTTTCTCTTTCGTTATAATTTTTCTTTGCAAAAAAATCATAACTGAACACATATGCTTTTTCAATGATTATGCGGCTTTTGGCCTATTATCTATTCCACACATCCTAATGAAGAGCCTTTTATTTTTCCTTGCATATCTTCTTATAACCTTTCACTAAGCACTCTTGAAACACTATCTCATGCAATTCATAATAACTGTAATCATCATTTCCACATCCCGGAAACAAAATGCATCAGTGCCGCCCAAGTATAAACAGAATAAAAGATACCTCTGTCGTCTTTTCCCTGCTTTAATATTCTTTTCGCTTCGTCCTTTGTCAATGTCACAAAGCCGTCAAAGGACTCGGTTCCTTCTGCGCCCTCCTGACTCAGATGAAGCCGCTGTTCATCGGATATGACCACGCACACCAGCGCATTACTTTCATCCGTCATTCCGGGAGTCGAAAACAAGAGCGGATTGATAATCTCTATCTTATCTTCCTCTGTCAGATCAATATTTGTTTCCTCTTTCAGTTCTCTTTTTGCAGTTGAAAGAATCGGATCAGATTCTGCCTCATCACTTTTATCTATCAGCCCCGCCGGAACACTTAATAAATATTGTCCGGTTGGATACCGGAACTCATAGGTAAGCAGGAGCTTCGGTTCAGCTCCATTCAGGATCACCACACAGCTTACCGCGTCCGGAAGCATTTCTTTAAATTCTTCGTCACTTTTTAACGCCACAAGATCATCCACATCCCGTCTGGTTGCGTTCATATACTGCTTTCCTGCAACGTATTCCAAGCCGAACACCTTTATAAATCTGCTATCATAAGCATTATGAACCCAATCTTTTGTCAATTTTAACTTTTCTTTCATATGTGTCTCCTTTGCATCTGCTTTTCAACCTCTCTCGCCCTGCTGTTTATAAATCTTGCACTACAAATTTCTTCATATTTCACGAAACAATTCTTCCCTGGGCATCGGCAACTCAAAAATCAACCCCCGTTTTCAACATGTATGTTTCCGTCAATTCCATCACATTGCCAAGAATCTCCATATTCCTTTTCCAACTATTACATTCCAGTGAATGATTACAGCCGGGATAAGTATAAAGCGGCACATGCCTCTGAACTGCCAGCCGCTTTACTTCATCCAGATCAGACCACGGGTCTGCCTCTCCAATAAACGCGATGGCATCTCTGATGTCCGCAAAAAAAGTCGCTTCCAGTGGTGTATAGAGCACCAAGCCGGCGGTCGGTACATGTTTTTCTGCATACCGCGCTGCAATCACAGTTCCGATACTCTTTCCCACAAATAAAACATCGTCATACACAGCAAAGTCTATCTCCTTTAGAAGTTCTCTGCACTGCGCAAAAGCCATGTTCCCGGCCTGTATCATTTTCTCTTTATTTCCTTTGATCTTCTCCGGCAGATCATGGTACTCCGTACAGATCACCTCATAGCCACGCTCTTGTGCCATCTTTCTGCTATAATACAGCAGCGGCTTATCGTTTATATATCCGATCCCCGGAAAAAATACTGCTAATTTTTTACCTGACATAATACACATAATCATCCTTTCTGGGTGCCGCAGCCTTTCGCGGCGCAGCCGCATAGCCCAGTACGAGATGCCCGATCCCTTCATAATCTCCATGAATACCCAGAGTCTTTAAGATTTCTTTGCCTTCCTCAGACTCGAATTCTTCCTTTGCCCGATGAATCCAGCAGCTATCCACGCCAAGATCTGCTGCGGCATTCATCAGATTCCCCATGACAAGGCTCCCATCATAAATATATGTAGGCCTAGTCTTATCTGCCAGTACGATCATCCATATAGTTATCCATCCATGCGGACATCATTTCGGCTTTTTGGGAATCCATATCCGCTTCATCAAGATCTTCCGGCCACTCATCGCCTTCTTCAATCCCCTGATATGCAAGCCAGTCTTCGGACACTTCAAACCGGCACACTCTGCCGTCATCACTTTCCAATGTCACAAGTGCCAACAATGGTTCGCCCGGCATTCGTTCTTCGCAGCCGTAATCGGCTTCTTCTATTCTACTCACATTCCACATACGCTGCATCTGCTCCTATATGACAATTCCATGGCAATGGGCCAACTTGGATCTAATCGGATCACACATAATCTTCTTTACCATTAACTCCATCCCTTCCATACATCCGGCTGATATCCAAGTGTCGACTGTTTCCCATTTCTGACCACCGGTGTTTTGATCACCTGCTGGTTTTCAAGGATCTTCTCCAGCTTGTCGTCTTCAGCAATATACTTGATCAGAGCAAGTGTATCCTTATCTTTTCCTTCCCAGTTGATCATATTTTCGATTCCACCATTTGCCTGAGCAACAGATGTAAACTCACCCTTTGACATGCCCTTTTCTTTCATATCTATGAACTGATACTTGATGCCGCGCTCCTTGAAAAAGCGCTCCGCTTTCTTTGTATCATTACATTTCTTAGTTCCAAAAATCTGAATATTCATCTTCTTCCACCTCAATCAAATATTCCAGTTATATCCGCAATCTCACGGTTCTCTTGACGTCATCCTTTTCATAAGATCCGGTCCATATGTCTTTAGCCATCCATTCCATTTATCGTATTCCGGAAATACCCTTCGGACTTCCTCATAAAACTGTTTTGAGTGGTTCATCTCTTTTCGATGGCACAATTCATGAACCACAACACTGTCTAAAACCTCAGGCGGTGCCAGCATCAAAAGACAATTGAAATTCAGATTACCCTTCGAGCTGCAGCTGCCCCAGCGTGTCCGCTGGTTACGAATCGTGATTCTTCCATACGTTACACCGATCAGTGGCGCATAATATCTCACTCTTTCAGGAATCGTTTTGACAGCCTGATCTGCCAATGCTTTCATATCCTCTTCGGATAATGGCTGACAATCTTCTTCCGAATGATTTTCCAGCTCATTCAGATGTTTTTGAATCCATTTTTCTTTTGATTGAACAAGGCTGTGAATCTGTTCTTTGCTCATACGTTTTGGCGCACGCACGATAATCGTTTTATCCGGTTTAATCTGAATAGCGACAGTTTTTCTGGCTGTCCTAATGATCTTATAATTGAATTCACTCATATTTTTCCAAGATTTTCGTATCGAACCATCTGGTGTCAGGTAGTATAATCATAGGTGTTCATCGTCTCGGGATTTCTATATTCATGCTTCTCATAATAACCGATTATACTATCCATTTTCCTCTATAAGAATCAGAAAAGCTCTGGACGCAAGCCAGAGCAACTTCATCAATCGAAATAATAAAAGAGGTTATCTGGCAGGCGTCGCGGCTCCTACATCTCTTTTGACCCATAGGGTGCGTGGTTGCAACGAAATTTACCACCTCAAATAACCTCTTTACTATCATATACATATTATAACCTTATTATTCTTTTTTGTAAATAACATCCTTATTTCTCAAATAATTATTCAATCTTTTTTCGTTAAAAATCCTTTTTTACAACTAATCCTGTATTTGGGCGTTTATCTTTTCGTATGTAATCCGGATCATCAAGTATATCTCTCACATAATGTATTGCGTCTTGATATGCTTCTGGATGTCTGTTCCGAATGTGCATCAGCTGTTCTTCTGTAACAATCATAGGTAATATTTTTACAATTACATGCGATCTTCTGCCTGTTCATCTGTTTTTGTCCTTTCTAGTATTCCGTGTAGCTATTGACTGTTCTGGATAAGTACCGGATCACTTCCATCGGATATTGCCCCACTGCAGTCTCTCCGGTTACCATAACAGACGAAGCGCCGTCACAGATTGCATTGTAAATATCATTCACCTCCGCACGTGTGGGAACCGCGCTATGTTCCATACTGGCGAGCATTTGTGTCACAACCATGAACGGCACACCGGCTGCCCGGCACCTTCTTGAAAGCTCCTTTTGCACCCGTGGAAGCTCCCACAAGGGCATGGCATTTCCCAAATCTCCCCGTGCGATCACGATCTCATCCGCCAATCCAACGAAATTCTCCAGGTTCCGGGCTCCAGACAGGTTTTCTATCTTTGCGAAAAGGCGGATTCCCTTTCCACATGCTTCATCGATCGCACTTCGAACGGTCTGTAGATCCTCTGCACTTCGAACAAAGGGCTGCATCACACCTGTCACACCATATTCCGCTGCAGCTTTGATGTTTTCACGATCCTGCTTCGTCATTGCCGGAGGCTTCAATTCTACCCCTGACAGTGCAATACTTTTTCCTCCGGATAACACGCCTCCTCTGCGAACGACTGCCTCGTGATCATCAATCATTTCGAGGAGAATTTTTCCGTCATCAAGAAGAACCGTGATACCCTCCCTTAATGCCTCATACACCATTTTCGGAAGCGGAATGCCTTCACCTTCACATGTCTCTTCCCGAAAACAGACGATCTGATCCGTTTCTATGTTCACCTGCTGTGTCATCTTTGCTACGCGCAGCTCCGGTCCCTGCATATCAATCAAAATCTGCGCTTCCATTCCACATGCAGCTGCAGCTTCCCGGATCATCCGGATCTGCGGTGCCGCCTCTTTGACACTGATATGAGATGTATTTATCCGCATGCCTGTCATTCCCTCGCGAAACATTTCTTTTAATATCTCAGGATTTGCACATGCAGGTCCAATTGTGCCATATATGTTTATCATGTTCCCTTTTACACCTCTTCTACATTCTGTTTTGCGCCTTGCAGCCAGCCCATGACAAAGGATATCTACCGCTCCACCTCGCCTGTCCAATCAAGGATTCCACCGCATTCAACAATATTGGTATATCCCATAGCGGCAAGCTTTGCTGATGCCTGTTTACTTCTGTTTCCACTCCTGCAATACACATAGATCACCTGGCCCTTGTCCGGGAGTTCTGCCGGTTCAGCCACTTATTTCTCTCCTCCTGTCAATTTACCTGCTAAAAAACAGATGTCGGCCCATCAGCACCACTTGCTCCGCACAATGCCACATTCGGGAAGAACAGATAATTCACAAGGCTTGTCCCAGCACACCTCTGGTAATGTAATTTAATAAAGTCGCAAGAAAACTGATCGCCACCATGGATAATACAACCGGCGCATTGTATGTGATCCGTAATTTCTTATGCATATCGTTCCTTTTCACCTCATTCAAATGTCTCATTTCTTCGTTCCATATCATTTACTACGAGCAGTACATTTTTTAATCTCATCATATGCCTCCTCACTAGTCAAATGCCCCGCACACGATAACGTATGCAGGGCATCACATCTGTGCCATTTTCGTCAGCAATCATATATCTGCTCATCTGTTATACATAATTAGTTTTGCTTTTGTGCAATCAGTTCCTGCAGCCTGGCTATTTCAGCCTCATAATTACTACGTTCTTGTTCGAACTGCCGCGCAGCTTCCGCAGCATCTTTACGCGCTTCTGTAAGCTGCTCATTTGCTTCTGCAAGCTTCTCATCCGCTTCTGCAAGCTTTCTCGCCATCATCTTTTCATAACGATTGTATTCTTCACGCGCCATGCACTGCTGCCGGATGATCTCGTCCGCATTCAGCTCATACATCGCCATAGCGGCTTCACTCATGTATTTGTTCTTCTCTGCTATCATGCGTAGTTCCTCCCAGGTTCCCGCCTTGAACATCCGTGCCCATCCGACTCAAATAGCTTAAATATGACACAGTATGTAC
>JALELN010000209.1 GCA_022771765.1 Lachnospiraceae bacterium
CCTACCAGACTCATGTCACCTTCCAGGATATTTATGATCTGCGGAAGTTCGTCCAGACTGGTCTTACGCAGAAATTTTCCAACTCTGGTAATATACTGCTCCGGATCTTTCAGGAGATGGGTAGGCATATCCTTTGGTGTATCCGTATACATGGTGCGGAATTTGTAGATTTCAAATATCTTTTTATTGCAGCCCACGCGCTTTTGCCTAAAAAAGACAGGGCCTTTGGAGTCCAGTTTTATCGCAATACAGATACCTGCAAACAGCGGCCAGAGCAGCAATAATCCACCCAGGCACAGCAGGCAATCCAAATACCGCTTCACTTTCAAATATTGCTTTCTGCTACCTATTTTCTTTTTACATTTCCAGTCTTTTAATCTGTGATCAGGCATCGCTTTCCCCTCCGTCAATGCAATTGTTTCCGCAAAGCTGTAGAGCTGATAGGTACCACCGTAATAGTCTCCCATATCGGACGCATAGGCGAAATTGCCAAACACTTTATTGACCAGCGAGACCTTTTTCGCCAGCAGCCGCAGCAGTCCGTCAAATCCCGGCAGCAAAAGTACCGGCGCGTGATGTACACGGCCAATCAGCTGCACCATCTGACCGGTGTTTACCTGCTCCCGGTTCTGCGGCATAAATATGCCCCCATCGCAGCCGTCTATGATCAAACGCAGTAGCTCGCACAAATGGTCGATATAGATCATACTCCGACAGTTTTCCACTTTAGGAAATACCGGAGACCATTTTGCCAGCTTCGCGAGTTTCGGGTAATTGCCCTTGCAGCCCGGTCCATATACCATCGGCGGGCGTACAATCGCCACTGTGAAATGATCATCTTCCATCGCCAACAGCCCCTGCTCTGCCTGAAGCTTGCTGGCCCCATAGGCACTGGCCGGCGCAGGCTTTGTGTTTCCGGAAATCACGCAGGACTCTCCCAGCGGTGCGCTGTCACCATACACAATCATACTGCTGAGATAAATGAACTGCCTGACTCCGGCTTCTTTTGCAAGACAGGCTGTCTCCAGTGCCATCTGCGCATTGACACGCTTGTATTCAGATACCTGTGCGCCATTCACGGAACCCTGATCCACATGAGCAATTCCGGTCACATCCACGACTACATCATATTTTGCAAAATCAGTTTTCTTCCAGACGGAGTCCCGTTGACTGATGCAGTCCACCTCGTACTCCTCCCAATGAGAACTCAGATATCTTTTGAATGAGCAGCCTATATAGCTGTGTTCCGCTGTCAACAAAATACGTTTCATACATGTTTCCTCACTTTTCTTCAACACGCAGCTCATACTTCTGTTTATCCTCCACAGAAATCGCTTCCCCAAGCTGTACTTCTATCATTTTCAGCTCTGTATCCGCAATAACTGTATGGCGGCAGCCCGCCCTCATCGTCACCACATCACCGGATTGAACACATTTCTCTCTGCCATCCACGATCGTCTTCCCCGTTCCGGAAAGAACGACCCACACTTCATCGCGGTTTTTATGGCTATGATAATTCATGGAATGACCTGCATTCAGAGTGACTTTTATCGTCATGGAGCTGTCTTCCACATCTATCACCTGATAGCTTCCCCATGACTTTTCCGCAAACATGACCTGTTGCACAATCGAATCTACATAGGGCTTAATATAAGAGCTCTGCTCTTTGTCGCTGACCAAAATCCCCGCCGGAGACGCAGAAATCACGACATCATGAAGCCCCATGGCAAGCACGGGCACATCCATCTCATTTATGATATTCACGCCCTCACAGTTATCATTCAGGATTCCCTTCCCAATCACCGCATCCGGCATTGCTTCCGTCAGTGTATTCCAGGTTCCAAGGTCCTTCCATTGTCCCCCGAAACGCATGACCTGAATCTTTTTTTCCTTTTCAACCACTGCATAGTCGAAGGAAATTCCGGTCAGCGTCTCATATTTTTCATACAGATCATGATAATCCGTAAAATCTATGAGCTCGTGTGCCTTGTCCAGAACATATTGCAGCTTGAACGCAAAAACACCGCCATTCCAGAGCGCGCCCTTTGAAATATATTCCTTCGCCACATCCGCAGACGGCTTTTCCTTAAAGGTATCAACAAAAGAAATCTGTTCCGCGGATTTTGGAATAATATAGCCATATTTTTCGCTGGGATAGGTAGGCTCAATTCCCATCAGAACAAGATTTGCCTCACCTTTGCCCGCCTGATCGGACAGTGATTTTAACATTTCAAAATAATCATCTTCCACATAGGGATCCACCGGGCACACGACCACCGTTTCCTGCGGATCAATTCCCTGCACGTCTGTCAGATAGGCAGCCGCCAGCGCCACCGCCGGGAACGTGTCACGGCGGCAGGGCTCCATACAAATCCCCACTTTTTCGCCCAGCTGGTTATGAATTGCAGATACCTGTGCCTTGCTGGTCGCGATCGTCACTGTAGCCTGCGAATCTACCGTCTTGATCTGCCGATAGACGCGTTGAACCATGGACTCATAAGCATCATGATCCGTCTTAAAAAGTCGGATAAACTGCTTCGAACGAATCTCATTGGAGAGCGGCCACAGTCGTTTGCCGGAACCGCCACTTAACAATACTATATTCATCCTCGTATCTCCCAGAATAAAATCTTAACGTTCCGCCCGCATGGGATTATTTAGAAAATCCTCATAACTGAGACGAATTCCATCCTCCAATTCCGTCTTATAGGTCCAGCCAAGGCTTGTCGCCTTGCTGACATCCAGCAATTTTCTGGGCGTGCCATTGGGTTTCGTGGTATCCCATTTTATCTCACCCTTGTAGCCGATCACCTTTGCCACCAGCTCTGTCAATTCCCTGATTGTCAGCTCCTTACCGGTGCCTGCATTGACCGTCTCATCCCCGCTGTAGTTGTTCATCAGAAACACACATAAATTCGCCAGATCATCCACATACAAAAACTCTCTCAAAGGCGATCCATCGCCCCAGCAGGTCACCTCCGGAAGATCATTCACCTTTGCTTCATGAAAACGACGAATCAGCGCCGGAAGCACATGGCTGTGTGTCGGGTGGTAATTATCATTTGGACCATACAGATTGGTAGGCATCACGGATATGTAATCCGTACCATACTGTTTATTCAAAAATTCACAATATTTCAATCCGGAAATCTTTGCCAGCGCATATGCCTCGTTGGTCTTTTCCAGTTCAGAGGTCAGCAGACAGCTCTCCGGCATCGGCTGCGGAGCCATCCGGGGATAAATGCAGCTGCTGCCCAGAAATTCCAGCTTTTTACAGCCATTCTTCCATGCGGAATGAATCACATTCATCTCCAAAATCATATTTTCATACATAAAATCAGCCAATGCCTCAGCATTTGCCACGATGCCGCCAACCTTGGCCGCTGCCAGAAACACATACTCCGGCTTCTCTGCAGCAAAAAAATCCTCCACCGCATCCTGCCTGCACAGATCCAGTTCTTTATGAGTTTTCGTCACAATATTTGTATAGCCCTGACGCTCCAGTTCTCTCACAATTGCAGAGCCCACCATTCCCCGATGGCCTGCCACATATATTTTTGCATTCTTTTCCATCATAATTTCTTATCCTCAATCCCATATCTGATTTTTTACGCAAGCGTCCGCTCATGCGCTACCTGATCCATATCATGCGCCACCATCAGTTCAACCAGACGCTCAAAGCTGGTCTTCGTAGGATTCCATCCCAGCTCGGTCTTTGCTTTCGTTGGATCACCCAGTAAATTCACTACATCCGTGGGGCGATAAAAATCAGAACGAACCTCTACTAATACCTTGCCGGTGGCTTTATCAATTCCCTTTTCGTCCATGCCCTCACCGGTCCACTCCAGTTCGATCCCCGCATAATGAAACGCAAGTGTGGCAAACTCACGGACAGAATGCTGCTCGCCGGTAGCAATCACGAAATCCTCCGGTTTGTCATTCTGAAGAATCAGCCACATACATTCCACATAGTCCTTTGCGTACCCCCAGTCACGAAGCGATGACAGATTGCCAAGATAGAGTTTGTCCTGCCTGCCCTGCGCGATGCGGGCTGCTGCCAGTGTAATTTTTCTCGTAACAAACGTCTCCCCCCGGCGTTCTGACTCATGATTAAATAAAATGCCGGAGCAGCAGAACATATCATATGCCTCCCGATACTCCTTTACAATCCAAAAGCCATACTGTTTTGCCACTGCATAGGGGCTGTACGGATGAAACGGCGTCGTCTCCTTCTGCGGTACCTCTTCCACCTTGCCATAAAGCTCTGAGGTAGAAGCCTGATAAATCCTGCAGGTCTTCTCCAGACCACAGACACGAACCGCCTCCAGTACACGAAGCACACCGGTCGCCACCACATCTGCCGTATATTCCGGCACATCAAAAGAAACCAGTACATGGGACTGGGCGGCCAGATTATAGATCTCATCCGGCCGGATCTGACCAATCAGCTTTACAAGACTGATAGAGTCACTCAGATCACCATAGTGAAGGTGAAAATTCGGGTCACCCTCTATATGTGCGATACGCTCTCTATAATCAACCGAAGACCGGCGGATCATTCCGTGAACCTCGTAGCCCTTCTCCAATAAAAATTCTGATAAATAGGAACCGTCCTGTCCGGTCACACCGGTAATCAATGCTTTTTTCATAAAATCATACCTCCGATTCATTTGTTTTCAATTGATTCTTGATCTCTAGCCGGTCAGAAATTTCACTGCCTCGACCGCCACACACTCAAAAAAATACAGCCTGCTGTATCCATTATTGCGATAAATACGATATCGGGCACGCCCTCGCTCAAAGCTTTTCTTCAGGCTGCGCTCGTTGCTGACTCCACCATAACGAAAATTGGCCAGCACTTCATTCAATACTACGATACGGTAACCGCCACGCCGGATCTTCAGAACAAGATCCCAGTCATCGTGAAGTGACTCCAGCTTGTACTGATAACGGTCGTACACTTTACGCGTGATAAAGGTTGTCGGATGATTCCAGTCTCTGGAAACCGCCGGTGCCCGCAGTCTGGAATGTTTGATCATCATCTCCGTAAAACCACCGTTCCCATCTTCCCTGACGATCCGCAGATCCGCATAAAACATATCAAAATGCCGCTTTCGATAGGTGTCAATCATGCGCTCCACCGCATTCGGTTCGTACCAGTCATCTGAATTGATGATACCGACAATCGCTCCATGGGATAAGCGGATGCCCTTATTCATGGCATCATAGATCCCCCGGTCAGGCTCTGAAACGATATGGTACTCCATGCCGCGCTCTTCAAATGCGGTCCTGTATTCTTCTGCAATGGAGACCGTCTCGTCCGAGGATGCTCCGTCAATCATCCAATAATCAATATGTGTATATGTCTGGTGCAGCACCGATTCAATGGTACGACGAATCGTGCGCGCACTGTTGTAGCTCACTGTAATGATGCTAACCAAAGGGGTTATCATAGGCGACCTCCACTTTTCACTACCCTTGCGGGATTGCCGGCGATCACACTCCCGGCTTCGTATGTGCCACTGACCACGCTGCCGGCACCGACCACACAATTATCTCCGAGAACCGTTCCTTTGAGAATAATGGAATTGCAGCCAATAAAGACATTCTTTCCAATTACGACCGGTTTTGTCTTCAGATGGTCAAGGCTGCCGGAACGGCGTTCCTCCGGATCAATGGGGTGAAAATCATTGTCAATGATCTTGCAATTGGCTCCAATCAGCGTGTCATCTCCTATAGTGATGGACTCTCTGGCATAAATCGTGCTGCCGGACATACCTACCCGATCCCCGATGACGATTTTGCCATTCCCACGAGCCACAATGATCATGCGCTGGTACAGTCCCAGCAGATTCGAAAAAAAGCTGCTGTTAATCGTGACATTTTCCCCAAGGGTAAGTCTGGCATGCGGATAGCGAAAAACAGCCGGCCAGCCCACAAGCTTCAGATGCCTGCCATAGGTAACGTGGTCTAACCGCAGCCACAGCTTCGGTACCACACTTGGAAACTTAAACATTGTCATGTGCCTCCCGTCTACTTCTTCTTGCTCTGTTCATAGATCTTGGCATCCACCAGAAAACGATACCAGTATCCCTGCAGAAAATGAAATATCAGTCCTTCCTTACCGTCCAAAAAGCCCAAACGGAAAAAATATCGATAAATGAAATACCAGTGCGCCCGGCGCATGAGAGGTGTATGATAATATACCACATACTTCAGCCAGCGTTTGCGTTCTGCCTGATTGCCAAACAGACGCGGGCGAATGGTATCTTCCGCCTCCAGCTGCCGCTGTTTATCCAAATAGTCCTGCACTTCACGGTCCGAATACCAATTGTGTTTGCCGATCCACCATTCCAAAGATTTGGTATTCTTATCTATAAAATCATGCTTCAAAGTAATCGTCTCACCCTCGGTGAGATACATATGCTCATCCATGATCGTCTGCTCACATTTGCAAAAACCTGTCTGGAAAATGCGAAGCATGATCGTGGGATAGACACCGCCATGACGGATCCAGCGTCCCATAAAATACACCCGCCGGCGCAGTTCAATACCCTTCACGTTCTCATCAAGCTCCGGAAGTACTGACTGTATCTCCTCCACCAGCTCCGGCAGCAATTCTTCATCCGCATCCATGCGCATGGTCCATTTCGTATCGATATCCGTATGCTCCAGTCCCCAATTCAGCTGTGTCGCATAATCAACCCACGGATTCTGATATACATCCGCGCCTAATCGCTTTGCCAGATCTACGGTTCCATCCGTACTGAAGCTGTCCACGATCACAACGCGCTTTGCAATGCCGCTCAGGGAATGAATACATTTTTCCAGATTCTTCTCTTCATTTTTCGTTAATATGATGACTGTAAGGTCTAACATCACGAACTCCAATCTTACCAGGCCCCCAGCTTTCCATCCATTGATATCTTGCGTCTAAAAGCATGGTATAAACTACTTTTATCATCATACCATCAACATCTGGCTAAATCAACATTTTAATCACCCGCACCCCATTGACACCTCGTCGCGTTTCTGATAACATCATAAGCAAATCCGTATCAAAGATC
Organism: Lachnospiraceae bacterium; assembly: GCA_022771765.1. GTDB lineage: Bacteria > Bacillota > Clostridia > Lachnospirales > Lachnospiraceae > W0P33-017. The sequence continues at coordinate 7,068 of JALELN010000209.1, forward strand.
AATGTTATTTAAAACATCACAGGAGACGAATCATGAAACACCTATCCCTAAATCAATTAGCAACCATCGTTGCCAATCAACGTGAGAAAAAGCACCTGACTCAGGCGCAGCTGAGCGAGCAGACAGGCATACACCGCACCATGATCGGGCGCATTGAGCGAAACGACTATATGCCGACCATTCCACAGTTAGAAAAATTAGCCGAAGTGTTGGGATTTCGCCCGGAAGAACTCTGGCAGGAAGACGAACCGGATCAAATAAAAAAGACCACTTCCAAGAAAACGAAAAAAACATACAGGATCGCAGTAGCCGGAACCGGATATGTCGGATTATCTATTGCTACCTTATTATCACAGCATCATGAAGTCACCGCGGTAGACATCGTTCCGGAAAAGGTTGAGATGCTGAACAAACGCATCTCCCCGATACAGGACGAATACATCGAGAAATACTTAAAAGAAAAAGATCTGCACCTATCAGCCACATTAGATGCCAAGGCTGCTTATCGGGATGCCGACTTTGTTATCATCGCTGCTCCAACCAACTATGACAGTGTCAAAAACTACTTTGACACATCAGCCGTGGAAGCTGTCATAGAATTAGTATTGGAAACAAATCCGACCGCGACCATAATCATCAAATCGACCATTCCGGTAGGGTATACCAAATCAATACGTGAAAAATATCACACCAACAACATTTTGTTCAGCCCAGAGTTTCTGCGGGAGTCAAAAGCACTCTACGACAACTTATACCCCAGCCGAATCATTGTAGGGACTGATACAAATGACCACAAACAATATGAAGCAGCTCAGACATTTGCAGGGTTACTGCAGGAAGGGGCACTGAAAGAAGATATCGCCACCCTGATCATGGGGCTCACAGAGGCAGAGGCAGTCAAACTGTTTGCCAACACTTATCTGGCGCTTCGTGTATCCTACTTTAACGAACTGGACACCTATGCCGAGCTGAAAGGCCTGAACACCAAGGATATCATTGACGGCGTCAGCCTCGATCCACGTATCGGAAACCATTACAACAATCCTTCCTTTGGTTATGGCGGATACTGCCTGCCCAAGGACAGCAAACAGCTACTGGCCAACTACTCAGATGTCCCTCAAAACATGATGTCTGCCATTGTAGAAAGCAACCGCACCAGAAAAGATTTTATCGCCGATCAGGTGTTGAAAAAGGCCGGTTATTATAGCTACAACGAAACAAACACCTATGATCAGACCCATGAAAAACAGGTCACCATAGGTGTCTATCGACTGACTATGAAAAGCAACTCCGACAACTTCCGTCAGAGTTCTATCCAGGGTGTCATGAAACGGATCAAAGCCAAAGGCGCCAACGTCATCATTTACGAACCGACTCTTCCTGATCATACGACCTTCTTCGGAAGTAAAATCGTAAACAATCTGAAGAAATTCAAGCAGCAAAGCGACGCCATCATTGCCAACAGATACGATATCTGTCTGGATGATGTCACCCCAAAAGTATATACAAGAGACCTGTTTCACTGCGACTAGTGGAACAGGTCTATCAACCGGCTAAAAAACAACTCTGCAAAGCATTTACCCAATATACATACATTTTCTTCCTGTTCTTTCGAACATTTCAATTACACACTTTTTTAAATTGGTTTTTTCCGGATTTTCACGGTAGTAAATATGTGTCACTATTTGCAAATAAGAGTCTAAGGATTTGTCTTGACAATAAATCCATTCCTTAATCATATCCAGAAAATCCTTCTCATCTTCACTATTCCAAAGAGCTGTTAATATTTGTTGTAAACTACAGAACAACGAACAGAACACCTCGTCTCTTACAATTATTTTTCCCTTTTCCTTGTTACGACAAATAATTTGCATAATCTGGGTTCCCAGATTATTCAATTCATTCAAATCACCATTCCTATTGGGGTCTTTAACCACAAATCCACCCAGTAATATTGTTTCCAAAAGCGATGCACAAAAGTTCTTACTCGTCAAAAAAGAATACTCCTGATGACATACACTTATTTTAAAACAACAATCCTGTTCGCTTGCAGAACGCAATATATTTTCTCTACCATTATCATCTAAGCAAATAGAACCATTTAATTCTAAATATAATTCATGTGAAAAGCATTGTTTCTGAGCTTTTACCATTCCCTTTGCCAACTGTTGTAACATAGTAACATCATCAACATTCTCTAATTCATTTGTTATCGGAGTCTTTTTCACTTCAAAGAAAAACGTATTTTTATCTTGCATAACAAGATCACATTCTGACCCATTCAGTTTTTCCTTGTCCAAGTCCATAGCTCTGAATGATACCGATTGCTTGTGCAATTTCTTCCCAATAGCCATCATGTACAAAATCAAACTCTTGAATTATCCTTAATTTTTTTCCTAGTTCAAACACTCTTCCGACTACATCTTCTTTGGGTAAAAAATAATAACAATTTCCAAGACAAGCATGAAGTGTGGCGCATAAGATTCGTTCTTTACTATAATCTTTGCCTGAAGCTTTTTCCTGCAAATAATAATGCGTTGCCATGCGAGAAAAAATATGGCTACCCACAATTTGTTCATTTTGTTCCATCTGAAAGAGTTTCATCTGTGATATTTTACCGGTCTCGATATCACCTTCATAGGAATATGTCGCTAATGCAGAAATCTCAGCAAGCACCTTTTTCTCATCATCCTTTGATATGATGTTTGATTGACAACAAGATTCATGACACACTTGTATATTTGATAAATCTAACTTATTCAGTGCATCAACGCACGTCTTCCAAATATTCTGATTTTCAATATACTTCATTTCCCCCAACAACCTTTCGTACCTCGCATCTTATGAGTAATCCAAGTGCGAGCTTTTTTCACAAAAATTAATAACTGTATTCCTACAGCAACTACATTTTTATCATAGCATTTGAATACATATAATTCCATCGACATATATCGACGGTTTCCGACCACACTAAAATGACCCCACCAGATATTTGTTATCCGGTGAGGTCTTATAATCAAATGATCTACTCGCCGCCAATCAGCACCTGTTTTCCTTCGAACGCAAATCCATACTTGTGAATCCGTTCCGGTAATATTCCATGTGTGACCAGCTCCGTCTCATACTGCTTT
>JALELN010000210.1 GCA_022771765.1 Lachnospiraceae bacterium
ATCTTAACATCTCCGAGGCGATATGTCTCCCGAAATATAGGATTCACACCAAGATTAAAATACTCGACTTCCGCAGTATCAATACAAAAGACGATTCCTATGCTTCTGGTATCTCCGGGATATACATTTGCAAGATACGGCTGCTCCTCAAAAATTTTATCTATCCATTGCGTCTGCTCATTCTCTGGTAGGGCATATGCTTTTGCAGACATACGAATCATTTCTTTATATTTGGTATAACAGAGGATCTGAACTCTGCCATCCTCCATTAGTTCCTTACAGAAATTCTTCCCTCTTGCCGTAAAGAAATATAGCGTATTCGGTTCATAATGAATGGCACTGATATTTCTGATCTGAGGTGCACCATCACTATCTACGGTTGCAAATGCGAGCACTCCCACTAATTCCATTTTTTTCAAACATGTTGCTAAATCCATCTGGTACCTCCTACTCGATGATCTTTACTCTGCCCGGTTTTCTTGGTTTACTGTTGGGCTGTTCTCCGGCTATTATCCAACGGGCAGCAGAACCCCGGTTAGCTCGTTTCTTATTTTCCAGCACTGCGGATCTGCCCCGTAAAAATCACCGTGTGTACCATTTGCTACGGCGGGACATCCTCTGCACCATGCTTTTAACTCACACTTATTGCATTTTACAAATTTGTCATAATCTCTATACTGTTCCATCTGGCAGATCCACACACCTGCCAGCCGGTCCTCAAATATATTTGCCACTTTACTGTCTGTCACTCTTCTGCATGCCATGATGTCTCCATTCGAAGATATCGTAATATGACAGTTGCCGCAGTTACAGCCGCCATAAATCATATCTCCTTTTGCATCAGCGGGAATGTGAAACTGCCCCGTTTCATATTCGTAGAGCGTCCACAGGTGGTCTTTTTTATTAAAATAGGTTTCACATCCTGCGGCTTCGTATGCCTTGTATTTTGCATCACAGATTTCAAGAAGATTTCTGTATTCCTGTGGTGTCATACTGGTATCAACCTCGCCACCGGTCGGCACGTAACGTGAAAATGCAAAAACCTTTACTTTCGCTTTCACAACCGTATCAATGATATCCGGAATCTCATCCATATTGGTCTTTGATACGGTACTCATAATGATACTTTTAATACCGGCACGATTCAGGCAACCAACCTTTTCCAATGTAAGATCAAAGCTGCCCGGCTTTCTGAACCAGTCGTGCGTTTCTCTCATTCCATCTAAGGACATCTGATATTTCTCACACCCGCATACCTTGAGCATTCTGCAGATTTCATCGTCCAGATGAAAGGGATTGCCCATAAGCGTAAACGGAATGTTCTTACTCTTTAAAAGCACCACCAATTTCCAGAAATCGGGATGGAGGATAGGATCTCCTCCGGTAATGTAAAAATATGGCACCCGATGATACACCTTGCAAAAATCTTCACAATTTGCGACCACCTCCTGCATCTGCTCCCAGGTCATGCTTTTCAGTTCTTTGCATCCTTCCCCTGAAAAAATATAGCAGTGCTTACAGCGTTGATCACATTCATCTGTAATATGCCATTGAAAAGCAAAATACTGACTCATCCTATCCTCCCTCTCTGATTCACGAAATTTCTTCTTACTTGTCAGAAGCACCACATGCACTTCCACATGCCGCAGGCTTCTCTTCCGGCTTGTCTCCTGCACCGCATGCTGTTCCGCATGCTGCCGGCTTCTCTCCTGCTCCGCACGCTGTTCCACATGCTGCGCTCGCCTGCTTGTCCTTATTCCATCCTGCAATGTTTGATAATGCCATTTTAGTTACCTCCTTTGGTAAAAGATTTTACGGGCTCATGCCCCGCTGCATCTTTAGAATAGCAAGAGCGGCTCCCCAAAAAAAGTACGCACTTTTTTATTACCGAGGCACAAAAAAGTAACCCCGGTCACCTTTTTGTAACTAATTGACAGTCCTATGAATGCTACATTATAATTTGATGTAACAATAAATTATGATCTAACAAAAGGGAAGGATCTGGAGGGTATCAGCCAAAAGGTACTTACTGATAGCCTCCGCTCCATGGAAGAGGACGGACTTGTTACACGAACGGTATATCCGGAAGTCCCTCCCCGGGTAGAATATGCATTAAGCGATCTGGGCAAGTCCCTCAAACCGATCCTTGATTCTATGGTTGCGTGGGGAAATGCCTATAAAAAAACGCAATAACTGTTCTTTCAAAAATCTTACGTTCTGTATTTTCGATATTCGGTTGGAGTTAGATGGTAGTGCTTTTTGAATAATCTGCAAAAATAGTCAACGTTATGAAACCCTGTTTCACAGGAAATCGTATGGATCTTTTTTTCGGTTTTTGACAGTAATCGGGCAGCCTGTTTTAAACGGTAATTGATCAGATAGTTCACTGGCGTTGTATGTAAATATTTCCGAAACAGATTCAGCGCGGTACTTTTGCTGACCATTACATGTCTGGCAATATCCTCTAATGAAATATCCTGCGAATAATTCAGATGAATGAATTGCATCATGAGCTGTAACCGAGCCTGTGAAGCGGATGAATGATCCTTATGTTCTTCCGGATATGGAATGTCTATATTTTCAAATAATACCAGCCAGAGATTCTGAAGGCGTGAGGCTGTCATAAGCTCTTTGGATGAAATGGACTCCTGTGCGGTAATAATTTCCCGCATAACCGATAAAGCCTTTGCCTGCCAGAGTATTTCTTTATGAAATATCTGGAAAGACAATGCAGAAGATATGATCGGTAACACATATTTCTGATAAATAAAGCTATCATCTGCGGCAATAAAAGAAGGCATAAATACGAAATTGGGGATATGGGCATCTGAAGGAGAATAAAAACGATGGAGTACCTTTGAATTAATGAATATCCCATTTCCCTCGGTTAAATCAAATTGTTTTTCTCCGACCCAGACAGTAACAGTTCCGGATTCAATATAGACAAATTCCAATTCTGTATGCCAGTGCCAGTCAATACAGTTGAAATCAAAAAAGGATAAATTCTCATTATAAAAACAAAAAGGATAGCTGTTGCTTCCGTGCTGAGCAGTTTCCATGAAATCTTCGTCTGTAATGATTTTCGTATAATTTGTATTCAAACTCATGACCGCATCCTTCTTTCCAATATTTTTACGATATTATACAATAAATATCGGAAATAAATCAATGAAATCAAAAGAATTGTATTATATAATTCAACAAGAATCACAAAGTGAAAAAACATGAATTCGAAAGAGAAAAAAGGAGTATAGATCATGCCTAACTACCGGAAAACAAAAAGAGCCTGTTATATGGGATTTATTACACAGGCAATTGCAGCTAATTTTGCCTCGTTATTATTTTTAAAATTTCATAATGATTATCAGATTACCCTTGGAAAAATCGCATTGATCTCTACCTGCTTTTTCTTTACACAGTTGTTGGTAGACCTGTTTTGTGCAAAATTTGTGGACAAAATCGGATATCGCATATGCATTGTTGCATCGGAGGCATGTTCTGCCGTGGGATTGGTTGGCCTGGCTTTTCTTCCGGATATTTTTCCGAAACCATTTGTTGGAATTATCCTGAGTGTGATTGTATATGCAGTCGGGAGTGGTCTGATCGAAGTTCTTTGCAGTCCGATCGTGGAGGCGTGCCCGTTTGAAAACAAAGAAGCAACCATGAGCCTGCTTCACTCTTTTTATTGTTGGGGATCGGTGGGAACAATTGTAATCTCCACACTGTTTTTTGCGGTGTTTGGCATGGATAGCTGGAAATGGCTGGCTGTCTTATGGGCACTTGTCCCGGCGGTAAATATCTATAATTTTGCAACCTGCCCGATAGAACACTTAGTAGATGATGGGGAAGGAATGGGCATAAAAAGCTTATTTCGAAAGCCTCTTTTCTGGCTTTCCGTATGCTTAATGATCTGTTCCGGTGCATCAGAACTGGCTATGGCACAATGGGCATCCGCTTATGCGGAGGCTGCTCTCGGATTGTCAAAAACCCTTGGCGATCTGGCCGGACCCTGCATGTTTGCTGTCACAATGGGAATCAGCCGTATAATCTTTGGAAAATATGGTGATAAAATGGATCTGATGAAATTTATGACCGGCTCTGGAATTTTATGTGTGATATGTTACCTGCTTGCTTCTGTATCGTCCAATCCGATCGTAGGATTGACCGGATGTATCATCTGCGGGTTTTCTGTTGGCATTATGTGGCCCGGTACGATCAGCATTTCATCGGAAAGATTCCCGGCAGGCGGAACGGCGATGTTTGCCTTACTCGCTATGGCAGGAGATCTGGGCGGAAGTATAGGTCCGGGAATCGTTGGACGTGTTACACAAAGTGCAGGCGACAATATCCGTGTGGGTATGGGAGTTGGGCTTTTGTTCCCAATCACTCTATTAATTATGCTTTTTATACTTGCAAAGCAAAAGAAGCCTAAACTGAAATAAGATTCCCCCTTCCTGTGTTCAGTTGTTCTCTTTTACTCAACACGGTTTTCTGAGCCAAATAACCTTATTTTCTCTGCGACAACTTCCTTCATCGCCTGAATTTCGTAAGGTATCAGACCCATCATGGTCTTTGCTCCTGCCGCAAGACCGGCTTCGATTCCTGCCTTTCCGGCTTTATCTATATCTGTAAAAATATTGACTTTACAGATACCCTTCTGAACCGCCGTCTGAAAATCACGGTCTGCAAGTCCGCTGCCTCCATGTAGAACTAACGGAAGCCGGGTAGTCCCGGCAATCTTTTCGATTCTTTCAAAATCCAGTTGCGGCGGAAACTTATAATCGCCATGGGCATTTCCTACCGCCACTGCCAGAGCATCTACTCCGGTGCGTAACACGTAATCCCTGGCAACTTCCGGGTCAGTATAATAATCACTGGGATTTTCCAGTTTTCCCGCGCCTTCATTGTCACCTACATGTCCCAGTTCGCCTTCTACCGTTACCCCAACTGCATGACATATTTTTACCATTTCCGCTACTTTTTCTACGTTTTCTTCGTAGCTCAAGGTAGAACAATCATACATGACAGAAGTAAAACCAAGCTGGATTGCCTCCATACATCTTTCAAATGTCAGTCCATGGTCATAGTGTACGCACACAGGTACCGAAGCTTCCTTCGCAAGTGGTATCAGGTAGTCCGCAACCCGTTTGAGTTCCATTGCAGGGAGCAAAACTTCTGCCGTTCCTATAATGACAGGCGCACGAAGTTCTTCCGCTGTCTCAATCACAGCTCTCGCCATCTCCACATTCACAGCATTAAAAAAACCAACACCATATCCGTTTTCTTTTGCAGACCTCAATATCTCATTCATTGAAACTAACATAATCTCTCCTCTGTTTCCTACTCATCATATTTTTTCCATCCCGCCGCAATTTTCTCACGCAGTTCATCCAGCTTTTTGATTCCGCCCAGCGCATCGAAGGCAGCCACACAGGACGCTCCCTCTGCTGCAGCAAGATGCATTGCTTCTTCTATCGGACATCCCTCCAGCATTGCTGCTAAAAATGCTGCTATGCTGGTGTCTCCTGCACCGGTTCCGGATAAGATCCGATCCGGAACATAGCTCTTTTCAAAACCCTCTTTTCCTGCCCATAGCTCCGGATTTAACCCGGCTCCCGGTCCGACTGTTTTGAGCGTTTCCAGATTTCCGGTACGATAATACATTCCCGATGCACCACATTTGATCAAAAGGATTTTTGCACCATACGACATACAGATATCTGCAAGTGGTTTCACATCCGCCTCAATATCAAGTATTTCTGTGATATCTCTTCCGTTTGCTCTGTCGCACCAATCTTTGA
>JALELN010000003.1 GCA_022771765.1 Lachnospiraceae bacterium
CTACAGACATTCCGAGTATGTTGGCGGAATGAAGGAGACTACCTTAAAGGAAATGTTAGCAAAGCATCCTGAGAGAGTCATCGAGCACGCAGTAAAGGGTATGTTACCCAAGGGACCTTTAGGACGTGAGATGTACAAGAAATTATTCGTATATGCAGGTCCTGATCACAAGCATGCAGCTCAGAAGCCTGAAGCTTTGACATTTTAATCGAGGGAGGTAAAGACAAGTGGCTAGCGCAAAATTTTATGGAACAGGTAGAAGAAAAAGTTCAGTAGCCAGAGTTTACTTAACACCTGGTACTGGAAAGATTACCATCAACAAGAGAGATATTGATGATTATTTTGGATTAGAGACATTAAAGGTTATCGTTCGTCAGCCTTTCGCTGCAACCGAGACCAATGAGAAGTTCGACGTTACCGTTACCGTTAAGGGCGGCGGATACACCGGACAGGCAGGAGCGATCCGTCACGGTATTTCCCGTGCATTGCTTCAGGTAGATGACGAGTATCGTCCTCTGTTAAAGAAGGCTGGATACCTGACACGTGATCCTCGTATGAAAGAGCGTAAGAAATACGGTCTCAAGGCAGCACGTCGCGCACCGCAGTTCAGCAAGCGTTAATCTTTATATTATCATATCAGGGATATTGAGCCCCCGGAAGACATTTGGTCTTCCGGGGTTTTTTATTGTTTTTCAGGGCATAATCCGAATCCAAAAGAGGAACAATACATAGAAAGACAGCCAAATAAATGAGCAATAAGATCAGGAAGGCGGTGAAAATATGGCAGGGTTTCTTGACGAGGAGTTCCTTTTGACAAACGCGACAGCAAGCGAGTTGTATCACAATTACGCGGAGCCGATGCCGATTTATGACTACCATTGTCATATCGAACCGAAGGAGATCTGGGGGGACCGCAGGTTTGAAAATCTGACACAGCTATGGCTGGGAGGCGACCATTATAAATGGAGGATCATGCGCTCAAACGGCGTGGAGGAACGGTATATTACCGGTGACGCACCTGACAGGGAGAAATTCCAGCGGTTTGCCGAGGCACTGCCCCGATGTATCGGAAATCCAATGTACCATTGGTGTCATCTGGAACTGAAAAATTATTTTGATTATCAGGGTATCCTGAACGCAGCTACCGCGCAGGAGGTCTGGGATCTGTCCTGTGAAAAATTGCGGGAATCGGAGTATAGCGCCAGAGGGTTCATTCGTCGCAGCAACGTGGCCGTGATCGGAACGACTGATGATCCCTGCAGCGATCTTGCGTATCACCGTCTGCTGGCAACAAGTGATTTTGAGACAAAGGTTTACCCCAGCTTTCGGCCGGACCCGGCGCTGAATCCCCACAAACCCGGCTTTGCCGCCTATATCGAAAAACTGTCACGCACAGCGGGGGTGGAGATCTGCTGCGCTTCGGATGTGGCGAAAGCGCTGACAAGACGGATGGAATATTTTGAGGAGAACGGCTGCCGGTCCGCTGACCACGGGCTGGATGAGATCGTGTATCGGGAAGCGTCTGCTGAACAGGTAGAGCGCATTTTCCAAAAAGCAATCGGCGGAGCTTTACTGACGAAGGAAGAGGCTGCGTGCTATCAGACCTATCTGCTGATGCACTGCGCGACACAGTATGCCCGCCTTGGCTGGGTGATGCAGCTTCATTTTTCCTGTATGCGCAATCCGAATTCCCGGGCATTTGATCTGCTGGGAGCAGATGCGGGATTTGACAGCATGGCAGTGACAGATTCCTGTGGGAATCTCTATGCGCTCATGGATGCGCTGGAGCGCAGACAGAGCCTTCCGAAAACGATTCTCTACTCTTTGAATCCGGCGGACAATCAGTGGATTGACACACTGATCGGGGCATTTCAGAGTAGTGAGCTTCCGGGGAAGATTCAGCATGGCTCTGCATGGTGGTTTAACGATCATAAGACGGGGATGACAGACCAGCTGATCAGCCTTGCAAATCTGGGGATTTTAGGAAATTTTGTTGGAATGCTGACGGATTCACGCAGCTTTCTCAGCTATGCCCGACATGAATATTTTCGGCGCATTCTGTGCAACCTCATTGGAAACTGGGTAGAAGCCGGCGAGTATCCGGCGGATTTGGATACCCTTGGTTCATTGGTGCAGGACATTTGTGCCAATAACGCGAAACGATATTTTAGATTTTAAGCAGGAGGAAATCAGATGCCGATGCAAATAGGTTTTCGCTGGTATGGCGAGGGCAACGATAAAATCAGTCTTTCCGATATTAAGCAGATCCCGGGTGTGACCTGTATCGTCTGGGCGCTGCACCAGAAAATGCCCGGCGAGGTATGGGAAACAGATGAAATCGCTGAAGTGCAAAAACAGCTGGAGCCCTATGGATTTCATATGGATGTGGTGGAATCTGTTAACGTTCACGATGACATCAAGATCGGTCTGCCTTCGAGGGACAAGTATATTGAGAATTATAAGCAGACGATGCGCAATCTGAGCAGGTTTGGCGTGAAAGTCATCTGTTACAATTTTATGCCGATTTTTGACTGGACAAGGTCGGATCTGTTTCATCCGGTAGGAGATGGATCCACGGCGCTGTATTATCAGAAGGATATGATTCAGGATGATTACAATGCCATGGCAAACTATATTCTGGATTTTACAGAAAAATATCACATGTCCTTTCCGGGCTGGGAACCGGAGCGCATGGCGAAGCTGGATGAACTGTTCCGGGCGTATGCAGATGTGGATCATGAAAAACTGTGGGCGAACCTGAAGTATTTTCTGGAGGCTTTGATGCCGACCTGTGAGGAAACAGATATCAAGCTGGCGATTCATATGGATGATCCACCGTGGGACATTTTTGGACTGCCGCGTCTGTTGACAAATGGGGAGAACATTGACCGTTTTTTAAAAATGGTGGATAACCCCTATAATTGCCTGACACTGTGTTCCGGAAGTCTGAACGCGGATCCGCGGAATCACGTCGCGGATATTGTGCGCCGGCACTGTGACCGGATTGCCTTTGCGCACATTCGCAATGTGAAGCATTTTCCGAATGGTGATTTTTCAGAGGCATCTCATCGGGATTGTGATGGAGATACAGGTATTCTGGATATTTTGAAAGCATATCATGATTGCGGATATGAGGGCTATATCCGTCCCGACCACGGACGTCATCTGTGGGGGGAAGGTCCGGGTACGGTTCGTCCGGGTTACGGTCTGTACGACCGGGCACTGGGCATTATGTATATGCTGGGTGTCTGGGATATGCTGGACAAGCTGGAGGGCAGATAAAGTGATACGAAAACGGAGAAACTATGGAACAGAGATGTTGAAAAACGATTTGGAGGTAATGAGAGATGGTAAATCTGCCCTTAAATATTGATTTTTCCGACAAGGTAGTTGTGATTACCGGTGCCGGTGGAGTGATCTGCGGCACGATGGCGTATGCGTTTGCTCAGGCAGGAGCAAAGGTGGCCGCGCTGGATTTGAATGGGGAAGCAGTCCAAAAACTGGCAGAGGAATGCAAGGCAGAAGGGCTAGTATGCGAAGGCTACAAGGCAAATGTGCTGGATGCGGAGGCGCTGAAAGACGTGCATGAGGCTGTCCTGAGGGATCTGGGCAGCTGTGATATTCTGGTCAATGGCGCCGGAGGCAACAATCCCCGGGCGACGACAGATAACGAGTATCAGCATGAGGCAAAAGAAGGAGAAACATCGTTTTTTGATCTGGATCCGGATGGTGTGGATTTTGTTTTCAAGTTGAATTTTCAGGGAACACTGTTGCCGACACAGGCGTTTGCCGCGGATATGGTGAAAAAGCAAAGGGGCTGTATTTTAAATATTTCGTCCATGAACGCATACATTCCGCTGACCAAAATTCCCGCTTACTCCGGTGCCAAGGCGGCTGTCTCCAACTTTACGCAGTGGCTGGCTACTCATTTCGCCGGTTCCGGAATCCGCTGCAACGCCATCGCGCCCGGATTTCTGGTGACAAACCAGAATCGCGCGCTTTTGTTTCGGGAGGACGGGACACCGACTGCCCGGTCAGAAAAGATCCTGAATGGAACGCCCGCCCATCGTTTTGTGGAGAGTGAGGAACTTCTGGGCGCCACATTCTTTTTGTGTGATGATCGGTCGGCTTCTGCGATTACCGGCGTGGTTTTGCCTGTAGATGCCGGATTTTCGGCATATTCCGGTGTATAGGAAAGGTGGTATCAAATGGATGTCTTAAAAAGAATGGAACAATCAGTCATTGTTCCGGTAGTGGTATTGGACCGGGCAGAGGATGCTGTGCCGACGGCAAAGGCTTTGGCAGCAGGAGGTGTCGACGTGATGGAGATCACGTTCCGTACCGCTGCCGCGCCTGAGGCGATCAAAGCTGTTTCTGCGAATTGCCCGGATGTAGTGGTTGGTGCCGGTACGGTTTTGAATCTGGAGCAGTGCCGGCTGGCCGTCAGTATGGGCGCAAAATTTATTGTCTCGCCGGGCTATGATGCTGCTGTGACAGAATGGTGCGTTTCGAATGGAATTCCGATTACGCCGGGCTGCGTCACTCCGACAGAAATTCAGGAAGCTTTGCGCATGGGATTGCAGGTTATCAAATTTTTTCCGGCCAATGTCTACGGGGGATTGCAGGCGATGAGAGCGCTGGCCGGACCATTTCCCGGTGTGAAATTTTTGCCCACCGGCGGGGTAAATACGGAGAATATCAGGGAATATGTCCACACACCCTTCATACACGCTGTGGGTGGAAGCTGGATCTGCCCACGAAGCGATATTCAAAACAAAAATTTTGAAAAAATCACGCAGCTTTGCATCGAAGCCCGCAAGGCGGCACTTGAAAGATAGAAAGAAAGGAAAAACAATTATGGCAAAGGTAATCACGTTTGGCGAGCTGATGCTTCGCTTACAGCCGTATCATTATGAACGATTTGTTCAGTGTGACCGTGTGGCGTTCACTTTCGGCGGAGGCGAAGCCAATGTGGCAGTATCATTAGCAAATTATGGTTTGGATGCATCTTTTGTGACCAAGCTGCCGGCGCATGCCATTGGTCAGGCTGCGGTCAACTCCTTGCGGCGTTACGGTGTGGATACTTCCAACATTGTGAGAGGTGGAGACAGAGTCGGGATCTACTTTAACGAAAAGGGTGCGTCGCAGCGCGGATCGGTATGTATCTATGATCGGGCGCATTCCGCTATTCAGGAGGCTTCCCCGAAGGAATTTGACTGGGATCGTATTTTCGAGGGAGCGGCGTGGTTTCATTTTACGGGAATCACTCCGGCGCTGGGAGAAAATATGGTCGAAGCGTGCGCACAGGCATGCGAGACAGCCCGAAAGAAAGGGCTGACAATATCCTGCGATTTAAATTACCGCGGAAAATTATGGACGCGGGAGCAGGCACGCAAAGCGATGACCAGGCTGTGTCAATATGTAGATGTATGTATCGCAAATGAAGAGGATGCCAAGGATGTATTCGGCATCGAGGCAGAGGCAAGTGATATCTATGGAGGCAGGCTGAACCGCGAAGGCTATCAGTCAGTGGCGCGGCAGCTTGCGGACAAATTTGGTTTTGAGAAGGTGGCGATTACGCTGCGGGAAAGCCATTCGGCCTTTGATAATGGATGGAGCGCCCTGCTGTATGATACAGCGTCTGACAGATACTTTTTCTCTAAGAAGTATGATCTGCATATTATCGACCGGGTCGGCGGCGGTGACAGCTTTGGCGGCGGGCTGATCTACGCTTTGCTGTCCGGAAAGGACGCGCAGTCCGCGATCGAATTTGCGGTAGCGGCTTCTGCGCTGAAGCATTCCATCGAGGGTGACTATCATATGGTTACAGTGGAAGAGGTGGAAAAACTGGCACGTGGAGACGCTTCCGGCCGTATCCAGCGGTAGATAACAGAGGTAATCATTTGGTGTATGTCAGGTAAGGCAAAAAAACCTTAAAAAAACAAGGCTTTTTTTGCCTTACTTGTATTTTGGGGGAGAAACGCATATAATGTAAACATAATTGTTATGGAGGGGGAACACTATGCAGGGATTATTTCAGGCAATCAACAACATTTTTTCTTTCGTCGGTCCGCTTTCTGACTTTTTGTGGGATTTTCCGACGAACTTTGAATGGTATTCATCCATTCCGGTTTTAGGTAATTTTTCATTCGCAATTATTTTGCTGCTCGGTTCCGGAATTTTCTTCAGCTTCCGGATCGGGTTTATGCAGGTGACTCATTTCAAAAAGGGAATTAAGATCATGGCACAGCGCCGAAACGTGGAAACCGGTATTTCACCGCTGGCATCATTCCTATTGAGTTCCGCCATGCGCGTGGGACCGGGTAATATTCTCGGTGTGACGGGAGCGATAGCCGTCGGAGGTCCGGGCGCGTTGTTCTGGATGTGGGTATCCGCTTTCTTTGGCATGTCAGTGGCATACATGGAGAGTGTTCTGGCACAGATTTTTAAGGAGAAAAAGGACGATGAATTCGTCGGGGGACTTCCTTTCTATGGAAGAAAGCTCCTGAAAAATAAGGTCTGGATCGGAGTATTCCTTTCTGTACTGTATATTCTGTATGCGCTCTGCTGTCTGCCGGCGCAGGGCTTTAACGTGGTATCTTCCATCGGAAGAATGGCAGAGATCGCGACAGGAACGGCGATTCCCGTAGATTCCGCATTTTATTACATAGTCGGCGCGTTCATTGTTTTGATCACAGCGCTGATCGCGTTCGGAGGAATCAAAAAGGTAACAAAGTGGACAGACAAGATGGTTCCCGTCATGGCGGTTCTTTATGTCGTCACCGTTCTGGTACTGATTGTATTCAACTTCCGGTTAGTACCGTATTTCTTCCGGGCTGTGTTCTCAGGCGCATTTAAACCGGAAGCATTTTTCGGCGGCGTATTCGGCACGGTTCTGGCGCAGGGTGTGAAACGTGGACTGATGTCCAATGAGGCCGGTCAGGGAACAATCACCATGTCTGCAGCTGCTGCAGACGCAGAGCATCCCTGCGAGCAGGGAATCCTTGCATCTATTGGAGTTTTCCTTGACACGATTATCATCTGTACACTTTCCGGTTTTGTCGTAGTCATGGCACATTGCTGGGATGGCGCCAACGGAGCGGCATGGGCAGAGCTCGACAAGCTTCCGAAATTTACGGAATCCATCGCTGCGCTGACACCGGGAACGGCAATGAACGCGGTGATAACGTTCCTTGTGACGCTGTGCTTCTGTATGTTTGCCTACACGTGTCTGCTTGGAATGATCAGCTTTTCAGAGATCGCCGCAAACCGTATCCGCAGGGACAAAGCATTTATCAATGTGATCCGGGTAATCGCGCTCTTTGTCGCCGCCTTCGGAATCCTGTGTAATATTGCGGGACTTGAGCTCGGCAATCTGTGGGCATTTTCCGATCTCGGAAATATCATGATCGTTTACTTCAACGTTCCGATCGTCTATGTCGGCGCAAAATATGTATTAAAGGCCACAAAGCACTACAAGAAAAATGACGGAACACCATTTACCTCAAAGGTGATCGGCAGAGACGATTGCGCTTACTGGGATGAGCGTGCAAAGAAGCACTAATTGAAAATGATGTTTATGTAAAAAGCTGCGAGGTTGTTTGAAAGTAAAAAAGTATTTATCAGGAGGCATTCTGTCGGGAAAACGGCGGAATGTCTTTTCTATATTAGTGAATAGTTTTCTATTGACAACAGATAGGTAACATGTTATCTTTAAAAAGTAATATATTACCAAAACGGAGTGATAACGATGAATTACAATGAACTGTATGAAAGTAAAACGGTAGATTTTTCGGACATTCCGGCACCCTTTTTCCTGCTGGGTCTGCTCAGTGCTTTTGACAATCGTTATCAGGCAACGGCAGACGCATTTTTCGGGGAAATCAGCTGGAAGCAGGTGTTTGCGATCGTGTGCATCGATATGTGCCGGGAGGCACCGACATTGCGTGAACTGTCGCAGGTCATGGGAAGCTCACATCAGAATGTGAAACAGATTCTGTTGAAGCTGGAGAATAAAGGCTTTGTGACGATGCAGGCGGATGAAAAGGACCGGCGTAAGCAACGTATTTTTCTGACAGAAAAGGCAAGGGAGTTCAGTGCCAGCCACGATGCGCAGTCGCAGCAGATTGTGAGCACAATCTTCGAGGGAATTTCGGAAGAGGAGCTTGATGTAACAATTCAGACAATATTACACATGGAAAGGAATATGAGGACATTATGAAGACATTGATTATTTACAATTCACAGACCGGTTTTACCGCAAAATACGCACAGTGGATGGCAGAAGCCACCGGTGCGGAACTTCTGGGCTTTAAAGAGGCGAAAAAGAAAAAGCCGGCATTTTTTGATGACTATGAGAAAATTGTATTTGGCGGCTGGGTCATGGGAGGAAGCGTATGCGGACTGAAATGGTTTGAGGAGCAGCTGGCAGGCTGGAAGGACAAGATGCTGGCGGTGTTTGCGGTCGGCGCGACCCCCGGTGATGCAGACACGGCGGACCTGTTTATGAAACAGACATTTGGCGGAGCTCAGTGGAGCGGAATAGCCAGCTTCTACTGCCAGGGGGGACTTTGCTATGATAAGATGTCTGCCGGAAACCGGATGCTCATGAAAATGCTTCAAAAAGCACTCAAAGTAAAAAAAGACAAGACATCCGCAGATGAGGAGATGGAAAGGAGGATCGGATCTTCCTACGATATATCTGATCGCAAATATGCAGAGCCTGTTATTGCGTGGATTAACAACGAGGAATAAACGTATGGAAACCAGATTTTATGATTTGAATGACCTGGCGCGTGCAGACTGTCATGATTGTGAGGGCTGCAGTTCTTGTTGCCGTGATATGGGAGATTCGATCCTTTTGGATCCCTATGACGCATTCCAATTCCAACGAGCGGGAAATCGTATGAATGAGCTGCTGGCGAGTGGAGCGGTGGCGCTCACTGTGTGGGAGGGGATGATCCTGCCGCACCTGCAAATGAAGGAAGCGAGCGGGGCCTGCGCATTTCTCAGTGCAGACGGGCGCTGCAAAATTCATGATTTCCGACCGGGTATCTGCCGCCTTTTTCCATTAGGAAGAAATTATGCGGATGGAAAGATGAATTATTTTCTGCTGGAGCATGCGTGTGAGAACAGTAGTCGTTCCAAGATCAGGGTCAGTAAGTGGCTGGGGATCGAACCGGCGGAGGATTATCACAGATTTGTATTGGAATGGCATGATTTTCGCCATGAGATGGTGGATATTTTGTCGGAGGCGCAGGAGGAACAGGCAAAGCAGCTGAATTTGTATCTATTGCGCACGATCTTTCTGACCGATTATGACACGACCATTGATTTCTATTCGCAGTTTATGAACCGGATCCGACGGATACGGGAGGCTTTTCGTGATTGAGTAGTGACAACAGGCACGTTGATGAGCGACGTGCTTTTTGTTTTGCCTTGTCTGTCAGAAAAAGCTATGCTATACTAGCCCTATGGGAGGCTAAAGACAGATGAAAAAGAAAATAAACAGACGATTGGCGATATCGCTGCTCATGTCATTTGTCATATACATGCTGTTCGGTCAGGTGACGCAGCTGTTCCAGCTGCAGAAATCGGTAGTGAGTGAATCGAAAATCATTATCGAACAGCTGGCGTGGATCGTGGAGCAAACCGACAGTTCTGATTTAGAAGATGAGAGCACGTGGAAGGAAGTACTATCCCATGTGGCACCCGATGACAAAGCAGAAGTGCTGATTGCGGATGCATCGACAAAAAAAGTGCTGGGGGCCACAGCAGAGCGGTTTGCGGGTAAAACATTGGAATCACTCGGCATTTTGCCGATCGAATATCAGAAATTTGGTAAGGGTTTTCATGTTACAATCGGTGAGAATGTATATTACGGTGTATTTTACAGATATGATGATCTGCTCTACGGGCGTTTGAAAGAACAGGGCGAGATTTATCAGCCGCTGCATGCACCTACCATATTGATGCCCTTGATTTCTGCCATATTGCTGATGGTACTTGGCATCGGTATCAGCAGATATGCGAATGATAATCTTGCGCGACCTTTGACGAAGCTGTGCACTGACATCCGCAGGTTTACGGACGGTGAGAAGGATGTGACGTTTGAGACAGGAAAGACGGATTTTGATGAGATTCGTCAGATAGGAAGCTGTATGAAACAACTGCAGGACAGACTTACAGGTCTGGAGAACCGGCTGGATGAGCATCGGCATCTCCTGGAGGCAGAGGCAGAGCGGGCAGATGTTGCCACCGCGGCCAAGCGTGTATTTCTGTCGCATATGTCTCATGATATACGTAAGCCTTTGAATGGTATCATCGGGATGACATCGGTGGCAGAGGAGCATATCAGTGATGAGAACTGTGTCAGGGATGCGCTCGCCAAAATTGACGCTTCCGGAAAACAGCTGTTGTCAATGCTAAACGATGTTCTGGATATGAGCATGATCGAGTCCGGAAGGCTGGATCTGACGGAGGAAAATTTTCAGCTGGCAGATCTGATCAATCGGACGATCGCGGATCTTCGTCCGAAAGCAGAGGAGAGACAGCAGCAATTACTTGTGGAAGTAAAGGGGCTGATGCACGAGCATGTTGTCGGGTCGCCGATGCGTGTGCGGGAAATCTTTACGAATATCATAGAAAATTCCGTAAAATACACACCCCGGGGAGGTATGATCCGGGTGAAGATCGCCGAGCTACCGTCAGAGATCCGGTATGCGGGAAAGTATTTATTTGTCTTTGAAGATAACGGAATCGGGATGACACCGGAGACGGTGGAGCATATTTTTGAACCATTTGAACAGGCGTCACCTGATCAGGGCGGTGGAGCACCTCGCGGTATGGGGCTGGGACTTCCGATTGTCAAGAATATCGTGGAACTGATGAACGGTTCCATTCAGGTTGAGAGTGAGCCGGGGACAGGATCAAAGTTTAGCGTGATCATTAGCCTCAAGCTGCAAAAACGAGCGGAGGGTGTTGCTACGCGGATGGTCAGAAATGAGATTCATCCGGAAGATTTCCGGAAGGAAAATTATGCTGATAAACGGATACTTGTTGTGGAAGATGATACATCAAATGATGAGACAACCGCACAGATGATGGCTATGGCGGGTATCGAGTTTGAACAGGCATGCGGCGGACAGCAGGCGGTGCTGCGCATGACGGAAGTGCCGGAGGGGTATTTTGATCTGATCCTGATGGACATACAGATGCCTGTTATGGACGGATATATTGCGACCCGCATGATTCGCAATATGAAGCGGGAGGATGTGAAACGCCTGCCAATCATTGCGATGACTGTATCATCCTCGGGAGCGGAACGGGAGACAGCCCGACAGGCCGGAGTGGATGGGTATATCAAAAAGCCGTTGGTGTTCGAGCGATTAAAGGAAATATTGATGAAGTGGCTATAGCAGGGTGAAAACCGGCTGGAACTAGAATGGGAGACGAAGTGAAATGAAAGATGAATTATGGGATATCTATGATGAAAATAAAGAGCTCACCGGCAGAACAATGAAGCGCAATGACTGGAATATGAAGCCGGGAGACTATCATCTGACGGTGCTTGGTGTTGTCCGCCATATAGATGGGCGTTATCTCATTACAAAGCGGGTGATGACAAAATCATGGGCTCCGGGCTGGTGGGAGGTATCCGGCGGAGGAGTTCTGGCAGGAGAGGATTCCCACACAGCTGTGCTGCGTGAGGTGCGTGAGGAGACCGGCCTGGATGTGTCCGGATGGGATGGAGGTTATCTCTTCTCCTATCGGAGAGACAACCCGGAGGAAAAAGACAACTATTTTGTGGATGTTTACCGGTTCACGGGTGACTTTACTGAGAAGGATCTTTGTTTGCAGGTGGAGGAAACTGATGGCTGGATGCTTGCGGATGTGGAACAAATACAGGCATTGGCAGATGAGGGAATTTTCCTGCACTACGACAGTATAAAAGAAGTATTTGAAAAATAAAAAGAACCCGGTGCGTTGGCACCGGGTTCTTGCTTTGTGGAATTTTAGATCAACTCTGCAATGACTTCAATCTCAGCCAGTACATTTTTCGGCAATGCTTTGACTGCGACGCAGGAGCGGGCGGGCTTACTGGTGAAATATTCACCGTACACGCCGTTGAATGCGGCAAAATCGCTCATTTCCGCAAGAAAACAAGTTGTTTTTACAACTGAATCATAGGTACATCCTGCTTCTTTTAACAGTTCGCCGATATTCTCACAGATACATTTGGTCTGTTCCTCAATCGTGGTTCCTTTTACTTCGCCGGTTGCAGGATCAAGGGCGATCTGGCCGGAGAAAAAGACAAGATTTCCGACAACCTTTCCCTGAGAATAGGGTCCGATGGCTGCAGGTGCTTTCGGTGTTGCGATAGTTTTCATGATAGATTACCTCCTATGCGTTACAACGCGTTAAAAGTTCTTCCCAACGGCGATCTGTCTCAGCCTGGAATGCCTCGATCAGATGCTCGTTGCCGGGTTTAAAGAGATGCTTGAAGCGTCCCTGCTTTCTTAAGAAATCCTCTAAGGGCAATTTCTTTTTCGGCTCATAATTTAAGATCCATTTTCCTTCAACGACCTCGAACAGCGGCCAGTAGCAGGTCTCTACGCCCAGCTTACAGATCTCGATAATGTCAGGAGCATCGTATTTCCAGCCACGGGGGCAGGGAGCCATGATGTTTAAAAATGCAGCGCCGGGTGTATAGATCGCTTTTTCGGACTTGATATAGAGATCCTTCATATTGCCGATAAAGGTCGTCTGTGCCACATAAGGGATATTGTGCGCAGCGATGATCGCCGCCAGATCCTTGCGCCCCTGCGGTTTTCCGTCGGACTTGATACCGCTGGGGGTCGTGGTTGTGTCCGCGTATTGCGGAGTAGCGGAGCTTCGCTGGATACCGGTGTTCATGTAGGCACCGTTGTCATAGCAGACATAGACAAGGTCATGTCCGCGCTCCATGGCACCGGAGAGTGACTGGAGGCCAATATCATAGGTTCCACCGTCACCGCCAAAGGTGATAAATTTATAGTTATCTTTGATCTTTCCGCGTTTTTTCAAGGCATGGTATGCGGTCTCCACGCCGGAAAGGGTTGCGCCCGCGTTTTCGAAGGCATTGTGAATGTAGTTGTCTTCATAAGCGGTGTACGGATACATGTAGGAAGATACTTCCAGACATCCGGTGGCGTTTCCGTTGACAGCTTTATCGCCGGGATGGAGTGCCTTTAGGACATTCCGCACGGCAATCGTTCCACCGCAACCGGCACACATGCGGTGTCCCGGTGCAAGACGTTCCGGGCGGTCCTGTATTTGTTTATAATTAAATGTTTTCTGTTCCATTTGTTCACCTACTCTCTCAGTCCCAGATACGGGCAGGTCTCATCGTAGACCTTTTCACCGTCGCCGATTTTCACCAGATTGTCAAATACTTCTTCCAGATCTTCCACACGCACGTCACGGCCGGACAGACCATACATGATATTGATAACCTCAGCCTGTGCTTTTGCATGGTAGAGTGCTGCGGTCACCTCGGCGCCCAGAGGCCCGCCGACGGCGTTGTAGCCTTCCGAACGATCCATGATCGCGATCGCGCGGCAGCCCTTCAGTGCCCCGGCAATCTCTTCGGCGGGGAAAGGACGGAAGACACGGATCTTTAACAGACCGGCGCGCAATCCCTTTTCTCTCATTTCATCGACGGCATCTTTTGCCGTTCCGCAGACGGATCCGATCGCTACGATGGCGTATTCGGCATCTTCCAGACGATAGCCTTCAAAAAAGCCGTAAGACTGTCCGGTGATGGATTCAAATTCTTTGGCGACATCCAAAATGACTTTTTTCGCGCGTTTCATTGCTTCTGTCTGGGCTTTTTTGGCTTCCATACAGTAGCCGGAAGCGGCGTAGGGACCGACTGCCATTACCTCATCCTCTTTTAACAGGTAATGGTCCGGCTCGTATTCACCGACAAATTTTTTCATTTTATCGTCATCCCACAGGGTAATGTTTTCTACTGCGTGGCTCGTGATAAAACCGTCCTGGCAGATCATGATCGGCAGCTTGACATCGGGATGCTCCGCGATACGGTATGCCTGTAAGAAATTATCATAAACTTCCTGATTATTTTCCGCGTAGATCTGCAGCCAGCCGGAATCCCGGGCGCCCATACTGTCAGAGTGCTCCGCATTGATGTTCAAAGGACCGGTCAGACCGCGGTTTACGACTGCCATTGCGATGGGCAGACGGTTGGAAGCCGCCACATAGAGCACCTCCCACATGAAAGCAAGTCCGCAGGATGAAGTCGCTGTCAATGTACGTGCGCCGGCCGCGGAGGAGCCGATGGCAGCGCTCATGGAGCTGTGCTCGCTCTCTACCGGAATAAATTCTGTATCGATTTCGCCGTTTGCAATCATGGTTGCCACAAACTGGGGAATCTCGGTGGAGGGAGTGATCGGAAACGCCGGCATGACATCAGGATTGATCTGTTTGATCGCATGTGCCACTGCTTCGTTACCGGACATACGTGTCTTTAACATTTATTTGCCCTCCTTCATGGAAATAGCTGCAAAAGGGCAGGCTTTTTCGCAGATGCCGCAGCCCTTGCAGTGATCATAGTCAAAATCTGTACGCTTGCCGTCTACTACCGGAATCGAACTGTCCGGGCAGTAGGGGACGCAGAGCAGACATTGCTTGCATTTGGTCGTGTCCCAGACAGGGGTGTTTGTCCGCCATTCGCCGGTGTGGAACTGTCTGGATGTGGCGGGCTCATAGATTTGCAGCCCTTCCGTCAGGTTCTGCCACGGTGTGGTCTCATTGATAAATTCAGCGCGTTCGCATTTTTTCTCTGCCATTATTGTACCTCCTCAAATGCCATGCGAAGTGCTGCGAGATTGCCCTCGAGCACTTCCGGTTTTCTGGCAAACTTGTGCTGCAGGGAGCCTTCCATTTCTTTTAAGAAAATCTCTTTTTCCATAACTTCGGAGATCTTCACCATGGCTGCCAGCATGGGAGTATTCGGGAAATATTTGCCCAGCGTCTGCATGCATACCTTTCGCGCATCGATGACATAGACCTTTCCCTTGTAGCCATTTAACAAGGGCAGAACCTGTTCCTTTTTCATCTGTGTGTTGATGAGAATGGCACCGTCCTCCTTCAGTCCTTTCGTCACATCCACGGAATGAAGCAGCGTATCATCAACGACTGCCACAAAATCAGGCTCGTAGATATTGGAGTGTACGCGAATCTCTTTCGCGCTGATCCGGTCGTAGGCAGTGATGGGCGCGCCCATGCGCTCCGGACCGTATTCGGGAAAGCCCTGAACGTGCATGCCAATATTGAAGGCTACGTCAGCCAGCAGGAGCGCGGCTGTCTTGGCTCCCTGGCCGCCTCTACCGTGCCAGCGGATTTCTGTCATTTGTCTCATGATATGATCCTACCTTTTATGTATAATATTTCAATTGCTCTGTCGGAAGGGTTCGGTAATCATCCCGTTCCGTTTTATGACTGTGTGTCTGCAAGAAACAGGTGTATGTTCGCGATGGACACAACGCCCTAAGTATACGCTAAAATCGGGCATTTGTAAAGGTTTTTCCGGGAATGCGCCGACACTTTTCGTCATGTATTTGCTTTCATCTCACAGTTGTCAAATAATGCCAGCATTGCCGACTCGTATTCTGCCAACCGGTTTGCTTTTTTAATTTTTTTCACATATTTATCCGCATCGGTAAACAGAGCACCCAGATAGACCCAGATTTCCTTCAGTTTATAAAGGGTGTTGCGCTCGCCGCCGGACATCTCGGCGAGATAGCGGTCACAGATGTCTGTGAGAAAGCTTTGCAGACGGTCCTTGTCACGGGCAGGTGTGCCACCGCTCAACGATTCGATCAATTCAGGGTCTCCGATGATGCCTCTGCCCAGCATGAACCGGTCAATGTGTGGATCTGCTGTGAGTGCGGCCTGCTGTGCCTCCGGGGAAGTGATATCGCCGTTGTAGCAGAGCGGAATGCCCAGTTTTCGTGCGGCGGCAAAGGTGTGGGGCCGCGTGGGCAGTTTGTAGAAATCCTTTTGCAGGCGGGTGTGTATGATCAGCTCGCGGATCGGGTATTTTTCATAGATCTTTAAAATCGTATCCCATTCGGATTCGTCGCTGATGCCAAGACGGGTTTTGATAGAGATGTTCAGCGGGCATTTGTCAAAGATTTCTGCCAGAAATGTGTCGAGTTCATCAGGAACTGCCAGAAAGCCGGAACCACGGTGCTTGGAGACCACCGTACCGGAGGGGCAGCCCAGATTCAGATTGACGGTATCATAGCCGAAATCCTGTAGTGTTTTGGTGATTTTCAGAAATTCATCTGCCCGGTTGGATAGAATCTGGGGAATCAGTGTCATGCCTTCGTTGTGTTCCGGCAGTACCTCGTTTTTTTCCCTGCTGCTCAGGTGCATGCTGGCGAGAAACGGTGTATAGTAACGGTCGATGCCGCCGTAATATTTTTCAAAGGTGCTTCTATAGATATAGGTGGTGATACCTTCCATCGGTGCCAGATCGTAGTACATATGTATTTGTCCTTTCGCACAATATTTCCAGTTCAGTATAAACTAATATTATATCAAATATCAATATAAAGGAGGATTCCTTATGTATAAAGAGGACCGCTGCAATTGCCAGTGTCAGAAATATGCAATGGCACAGGTTCCGATGCAGCAGTGGGGCGAACTGTATGATTGGTTTACAGCGCTGTGTGAAGGTACGATTTTCCCGGATCTGGATCTGGAATTCTGGGCATCAGCAAATATGCCCTGTACACCAAAAAACTGCAGTACCAAACAGGAGTCACTGATGACGGAGATCAATCAGATCAGCTTTGCGCTGAATGATCTGACCCTCTATCTAGACACCCATCCGGACTGCATGCAGGGAATGGAATTGTTCAGTAAACTGCAGGAGCGGCGCCATGACCTGTTGAAAGAATTCGGGCGATTGTACTATCCGTTGACAATCGATTCCATGTCAGGCCGCGTCGCAGGCGGCACAGGCGAGTTTAGCTGGGGCGACTGCCCGGCACCATGGGAAGGAGGTATGTGTAAATGTGGAACTATGAGAAGCGCTTACAATTTCCGGTAAAAATCAGTAAATGCAATCCGAAGATCGCACAGCAGATCATCAGTCAATACGGTGGACCCGATGGTGAAATGTCCGCTTCGATGCGTTACCTTGCGCAGCGATACACGATGCCGGTCAAGAGAGTCGGCGGACTTTTGACGGATATCGGTACAGAGGAGTTAAATCATATGGAAATGATCTGCGCCAT